>JAQGHZ010000324.1 GCA_028291485.1 Rubritepida sp.
GAAGATGACGGGCATCTTCATGCGCAAGCGCATGGCCCCGGAAGCCGCCGGGCGCTACCACCTCCTGGAAGAGATCTGGGCGCTGCCGTCGTCCTTCTGACGACGGCGCCACACGATCCGATCGGGAGGCCAGGCCTGCCCGATCGGAGTCCGGCCTACTCGTCCAGCCAGGCGACGGCGCGGACCGGGCTGCCTGTGCCGCCCCGGATCTTCAGCGGGAAACCGATGAAGCGGAAGCGGCCCTTGCCCACCACCTTGTCGAGGTTGATCACGCCCTCGTAATGCGTGAAGCCCATGTCGCGGCAGACGTGGTGGACCTCGAAATTGTTGCGGCCCGGCCGGCCGGGGCTCACGGATTCCACCGTGAAGGCGGTGATGCCCTTCGTCCCCAGCCAGGTCGCGCTCTCCTTGGTGAGGCCGGGAAAGTCCGTGATGTAACCGTCGGTCCCCGTCGCGCGCTTGTAGAAGCCCGTATAGAGCAGCACCGTGTCCTTCGGCTGGATGGTGATGCCGGCTGCCTTCTCCGCCGCCTCCAGATGCGCGATCGTGATGTCGGTCTGGTCGGGCACATGCGTGAGGTCGAGGCAGACGGCCTCGGTGAAGAAGGTCTCCAGCGGCATCTGGTCGACCGTCATGGCGCCGGGCTTCTCGTCGAAATGCACGGGCGCGTCGACATGGGTGCCGCCGTGGTCGCCCATGTGCAGGACCATGGTGGCCGAGGAGAACTCGTAGCCGTCGGCCACGCGCTTCTCGTCATGCGTGCTGAAGGGATAGACCTCGATGGTTGGGTGGTTCACCAGCCGCTGGGCCTTGTGATGAATCTCGCGGGTCAGATCGATCAGTTTCATGGCGGCCTCTGCATGTTCGCTGGGCAAGTATGGCGCCGCAGACAAACATCGGAAACCCTGTCAGGCTTCCAAAATCGACGGTTGCCGCGCAGTCTGCGCCTCGAACGGTCCTTATAAGGAGACGAGCATGCGTTTGAGGCTTGCAATCCTCGGGATGGCTGCGCTGTCCGTGCTGCCCTTCCTCACGCGACCCGCCGCGGCCCAATCCTTCCCGGACCGGCCGATCCGCATCATCGTCCCCATCAACCCCGGCGGCGGGACCGACATCTTCGCGCGCGTCCTGCAGGAGATCGTCGGCAGCTCGCTCGGCCAGCCCATCATCGTCGAGAACCGTCCCGGCGCCAGCGGCATGATCGGCGTGCAGTACGTGATCGATTCGCGCCCCGACGGCCACACGCTCGGCTTCATCTGGAACACGCCGATCACGGCGGCGCCGCACACGCTGGGCGCCCGCTACACGATCGACCAGATGGCGCCGGTCTTCACCGTGGGCTATTCGCCCTTCGCGCTCTGCGCCCAGCCCGACTTCCCGGCCCGCAGCCTGCCCGAGATGATCTCGCAGATCCGCGAGCATCCCAACACCTACACCTGGGGGAACGAGGGCCTCGGCGGCGTCATGCACCTCGGCGTCGAGCGCATCCTGCGGCGCCTCGGCCTCGAGATGACGACGGTGCCCTTCCAGGGCGCGGGCCAGACGCTGCCGGCCTTCCTCGGCGGGCACATCACCTTCTACGGCGGCTCGATCGTCGGCGCGATGCCGGCCATCCGCTCGAACAGCGCGCGCTGCCTGCTGCTGACGACGCGCGAGGGCCATCCGGCCGCGCCCGACGGCGCGGGGCTCGACAGCCTCGGCCTCGGCGACATGGCGGTGACCATCTGGTGGGGCATGATCGCGCCCGTCGGCATCCCGGCCGACCGCATGGCCAAGCTCAACGCGGCCTTCGGCGCCGCGATGCGCACGCCGCGCTTCCGCGAGGCGATGGACGCGCAGGGCGCGACCCTCGCGCCGCTCTTCGGCGACGAGATGGGCCGCGCGATGCGGGCGGAGTACGAGGCGCTAGGCGAGGTGGCGCGGACGCTGGGGCTGGCGCGGCCGCCGGCGCGGTAGTCGGGGGGGCATCGCCCCTCACACCCCCCACCAGGGAACACGTTCGCTGGACCCTCATTCGTGAGACGGATGTCCATCCCGCGCGCCATGCATCAGCGCAGGATGCCGGGCAGCACCAGCCCCTTTTCCCGCGCGCAGTCCAGCGCGATGTCGTAGCCCGCATCGGCATGGCGCATCACGCCCGTCGCCGGATCGTTCCACAGCACGCGTGCCAGGCGCTCCGCCGCCTCGGGCGTGCCGTCGGCCACGATCACCATGCCTGCATGCTGGCTGTAGCCCATGCCCACGCCGCCGCCATGATGCAGCGAGACCCAGGTCGCCCCGCTCGCCGTGTTCAGCAGCGCATTCAGCAGCGGCCAGTCCGAGACGGCATCGGAGCCATCCTGCATCGCCTCCGTCTCGCGGTTGGGCGAGGCGACCGAACCCGAATCGAGATGGTCGCGGCCGATGACGACGGGGGCTTTTAGTTCGCCGCGTGCAACCATTTCGTTGAAGGCG
Organism: Rubritepida sp.; assembly: GCA_028291485.1. Taxonomy (GTDB): domain Bacteria; phylum Pseudomonadota; class Alphaproteobacteria; order Acetobacterales; family Acetobacteraceae; genus Roseococcus. The sequence continues at coordinate 2,455 of JAQGHZ010000324.1, forward strand.
AGGCCGAGCCGGTGGCGATCACCGAGCCCGACCCAGCAGATCCGCGCCGGCAGGCCCTGGAAGGCAATGCGCTCCTTGGCCATGTCGAGCCAGCGGTGGAGGTGCGAGTCGTGCGGCATGAGCTCGCGCACCTTGGCGTCGGTGCGGTGGATGTCCTCGGGATTGCCGGAGAGCGCGGCCCAGCGGAACGGCCCGACCCCGCGGCAG
>JAQGHZ010000339.1 GCA_028291485.1 Rubritepida sp.
GCCGCGCAGCGCGGCGAAGCCGATCGTGCCGGTCTTCCGCGCGCCGGTATGGCCGTCGCGCCCGCTCTCGCGGCCGGCCTCCTCCAACGTGGTGCCGCGTCCCTTGGCGACCGCACGGCCCATGGCAACGGCGGTGCCGGAGGGCGCATCGACCTTCTGGCGGTGGTGCATCTCGACGATCTCGGCATCGTACTGCTCGGCGGGCAGCGCGGCGGCGAGCTTTTCGGCCATGGCGAGCACGAGGTTCACGCCGGTCGCGAAATTGGCGGCATAAACGATGGGGGCGCGTTGGGCCGCCTCGGCGACGGCCTTCTCCTCCGCCGCCGAAAGGCCGGAAGAGCCCAGTACGAGGCCCTTGCCCAGTTCCGCCGCCAGCGCGGCATGCACGGGCGCGGAATGGGCATGGGTGAAGTCGATCACCACGTCGCTGGCCTGGAACAAGGCGCGCGGATCGTCTCCGCGTTTCGTGCCGCCGGCGATCGTCGCGCCCGCGGTCACGACCTCCCCGGACAAGAGTTGGCCCATGCGGCCGGCGATGCCGGTGATGCCGATGCGGAGGCTCATTTCCATTCCCTCAAGCGAGGAATTGTCATGGAACGAGGCGGGCCGCGAAGGCAACCCCGCCCCTGCGCGGACGTTCTCCTGGCGAGGCTAAACGGAAGGAGCTTCATCATGGTGGACACCATCCATCAGCCTACCACCGCCGACCTCACCGAGGACACCGAGGGCTATCTGATCGCCACCGGGAAAGTGAACGGGGTCTCGGTCTATGGCGCCGATCGCGAGCGCATCGGCCATATCGAGGATCTGATGATCGACAAGCGCGCCGGGACCGTCGAGTACGGCGTGCTGAATTTCGGCGGCTTCCTCGGCCTCGGCTCCAAGCACTACGCCGTGCCCTGGCGCATGCTGCGCTACGACAATGAGCTGGAAGGCTTCGTCGTGGACAACATCACCAAGGAGCGGCTGGACAACGCGCCGGTCTACGAACCGGTCGGTGTCCGTGACTGGACCACGGTCGACAACTACTGGGGCATGTAGAGTACTGGGGCGTTTAGAGCCACAACTTCGAAGTATCGGTCTTCTCCGGGCTACCGAGACGGCCGGTTCCTTTGGGAACCGGCCTTTTTTGCGTCAGCGCGCCAGCCCGTCCCAGAATTCCTTCACCTTGGCGAAGAAGCCCTCGTTCTCGGGCGAGTGCTGGCCGCCCTTTTCCGCCTCGGCCTCGAAGGCCTCCAGCAGCTCGCGCTGCCTGGCCGAAAGCGCCTGCGGCGTCTCCACCACGACCTGGACGTACATGTCGCCGCGCGCCGCGCTGCGCAGCACCGAGAACCCCTTGCCGCGGAGACGGAAATTGTCGCCCGTCTGGGTGCCGGCCGGGATCTTCACCGCCGAGCGGCCGCCGTCGATCGAAGGCACCTCCACGCTGGCGCCGAGCGCGGCCTGCGTCATGCGCAGCGGCACGCGGACCATGATGTTGGGCCCCTCGCGCTGGAAGAGCGGATGCGGCTTCACGCCGATATCGACGTAGAGGTCGCCCGCCGGTGCGCCGCGCAGCCCCGCCTCGCCCTCGCCGGAGAGGCGGATGCGGTTGCCGTCCTCCACGCCCCCGGGGATGGAGACGTTGAGCGTGCGGTCGCGCTGCACGCGGCCCGCGCCATGGCAGACCTTGCAGGGATTCTTGATGATCTTCCCCGAGCCCGAGCAGGTCGGGCAGGTGCGCTCGATCAGGAAGAAGCCCTGCTGCGCCCGCACCTTGCCCGAGCCGCGGCAGGTGCCGCAGGTCTGGGCGCTCGCGCTGCCGCCCTCGGCGCCCGATCCGCTGCACGCCTCGCACTGCACGGAGGAGGGGACGCGGATCGCCTTCTTCACGCCGGCGAAGGCCTCCTCCAGCGTGATCTCGACCTCCTGGCGGAGGTCGGCGCCACGGCCGGTGTTCTGGCGCCCGCCGCTGCGGCCGCCGAAGCGGCCGAACATCTCCTCGAAGATATCCTCGAAGCCGCCGCCCTGACCGAAGGGACTGCCGCCACCACCGCCGCCGCCGTTCTCGAAGGCGGCATGGCCGTAGCGGTCGTAGGCGGCGCGCTTCTCGCCGTCCTTCAGGATCTCGTAGGCCTCGCTGACCTCCTTGAACCGCCCCTCGGCCTTGTCGTCGCCGTGGTTGCGGTCGGGGTGGTACTGCATCGCGAGCTTGCGATAGGCCTTCTTGAGGTCGTCCTCGGTCGCGTCGCGGCCGACGCCGAGCACCTCGTAACAGTCACGCTTGGCCATTCTTTCGCCCTACCCGAAATGAAGCGACGCCCGGGCCATCGCTGGCCCGGGCGCGAACAGTTGATGGATGCTGCCGTGCAACCTCAGCTCTTCTTCTTCTTCGGGTCGACCTCTTCGAACTCGGCATCGACCACCTTGTCATCCGGCTTGGACGAGCCCGTGGGCCCGGCCTCCGGCTGCGGCGACGCCTGCTCGGCCTTGTACATGGCCTCGCCGATCTTCATCGACGCCTGGCCGAGCTTCTCGGCCGCGGCGTTGATGGCATCGACGTCGCCGCCTTCCATCGCGGCACGCGCCTCGGAGATGGCGGCCTCGGCGGCGATTCGCTCATCGGCCGGCACCTTGTCGCCATTCTCGCGGATGGTCTTCTCGGTCGAGTGCACCAGCGCGTCGAGCTGGTTGCGGGCCTCAACGGACTCGCGGCGCTTCTTGTCGGCCTCGGCATTGGCCTCGGCGTCGCGCACCATCTTCTCGATATCGGCGTCCGACAGGCCGGACTTGGCCTGGATCTTGATCTGCGTCTCCTTGCCGGTGGCCTTGTCCTTCGCCTGGACGCTCACGATGCCGTTCGCGTCGATGTCGAAGGTCACCTCCACCTGCGGCACGCCGCGCGGTGCCGGCGGGATGCCCTGCAGGTCGAAGTTGCCGAGCAGCTTGTTGTCCGCCGCCATCTCGCGCTCGCCCTGGTAGACCTTGATGGTGACAGCCGTCTGGTTGTCGTCCGCGGTCGAGAAGGTCTGCGACTTCTTGGTGGGGATCGTCGTGTTGCGGTCGATCAGGCGCGTGAACACGCCGCCCAGCGTCTCGATGCCCAGCGAAAGCGGGGTCACGTCGAGCAGCAGCACGTCCTTGACGTCGCCCTTGAGCACGCCGCCCTGGATCGCCGCGCCGATGGCCACGACCTCGTCGGGGTTGACGTTGCGCGCGGGGTCCTTGCCGAAGAGGTTCTTCACCGCCTCGATGACCTTGGGCATGCGCGTCATGCCGCCGACCAGGATGACCTCGTCGATCTCGCCCGCGGTCAGGCCGGCATCGGTGAGGGCCTTCTTCACCGGCTCCAGCGTGCGCTGCACGAGGTCATCGACCAGGGCCTCGAGCTTGGCGCGGGTGAGCTGCATCACGAGGTGCTTCGGGCCGGAGGCGTCGGCCGTGATGAAGGGCAGGTTGATCTCGGTCTGCTTGCTGGAAGACAGCTCGATCTTGGCCTTCTCGCCGGCTTCCTTCAGGCGCTGTAGGGCCAGTTTGTCGCCGCGCAGGTCGATGCCGTTCTCCTTCTTGAACTCGTCGGCCAGGTAGTCGATCACGCGCTGGTCGAAGTCCTCGCCGCCGAGGAAGGTATCGCCGTTGGTGGACTTCACCTCGAAGACGCCGTCGCCGATCTCCAGGATCGACACGTCGAAGGTGCCGCCGCCGAGGTCGTAGACCGCGATGGTGCCGGCGTGCTTCTTGTCCATGCCGTAGGCCAGCGCGGCCGCCGTCGGCTCATTGATGATGCGCAGCACCTCGAGGCCCGCGATGGCGCCGGCCTCCTTCGTGGCCTGGCGCTGAGCATCGTTGAAATAGGCGGGGACGGTGATGACGGCCTGCGTCACCTTCTCGCCGAGGTAGGCCTCGGCGGTGTCCTTCATCTTGGTCAGGATGTTCGCGCTGATCTGCTGCGGCGCATATTTCTTGCCGTCGACCTCGACCCAGGCGTCGCCGTTCTCGGCCTTGACGATGTTGAAGGGGGCGAGGCCCTTCTCCTTCTGCACCATGGGGTCGTCGAACTTGCGGCCGATCAGGCGCTTGACGGCGTGGAGGGTGTTGCTCGGGTTGGTGACGGCCTGGCGCTTGGCGCTCTGGCCGACCAGCCGCTCGCCGTTCTTGGCGAAGGCGACCATGGAGGGGGTCGTGCGCGCGCCCTCCGCATTCTCCAGAACCTTGACTTCGCCGCCTTCCATGATGGCGACACAGGAATTCGTGGTACCGAGGTCGATACCGATGACTTTGCTCATACACCTGCTCCTTCGTGGCGACCTCCCCCGGCCCTTGCAGGCACCGGGCAAAGCCCCTGGCAGTCCGCGCCCCATGCGCGGCCCTTCGTTACGTGCCCATGTATTGAGCAGAGGGGCGCGGGACAAGATGGGACGGGCGAGTTTCGCACAAGAAGGCGGACTGTGGCCGGCAATCCTCTGATCGGGTTGAGGGCTTCCCAGAAGGCCTAATTTATTCCTTCACAGAGATCAGTATCCCGGATACGCTCCGGCCATGGACGAGATAGACAGGAA
>JAQGHZ010000370.1 GCA_028291485.1 Rubritepida sp.
GAGGAGCTGCGCCTCTACTGCAACGGCTGGTACCGCGGCGCCGCCTCGGCGGAGGCCTATGCCGAAGCGGCGCGCAGCGTCGTCGCCCGCGGCTATGACGCGATGAAGTTCGATCCGATGAAGCTCGACGCCTCGGGCCATGCCGCGCATCCGAACCGGAACCTGGACCGCGACCTGGAGAAGCTCGCCGTCGCCCGCGTCGAGGCGGTGCGCGAGGCGGTCGGCGATGCGGCCGACCTCTGCATCGAGCTGCACGGCAACATCTGGCCGATGGACAGCATCCGCTTCGGCCAGCGGATCAAGCACATCCGCCCCTTCTTCATGGAGGAGGTGGCCGATGCGGAAGACGCCACCGCCGCCGCCGAGGTGGGCCGCGCCACGGGCATCTCCATCGCGGGCGGCGAGCGCCTCGTCACGGCCGGCGATTTCCGCCGGTTTTTCGAGGCCAAGGCCCTGCACCTGGCGCAGCCGGACATGGGCATCGCCGGCGGTTTCACGGGGGTGAAGGCGATTGCGCATCTGGCGGCGGCGCATGGCGTCTTCGTCCAGCCGCACAATTGCGGCGGGCCGATCTCCACGGCCGCCTGCGTGCAGCTCTCGCTCTCCATTCCGAACTTTCTCATCCAGGAGCTCTTCCCCGTCTGGCCGGAGGATGACCGGCTCGACCTCGTGGAGGCACCGCTGGAGAAAACCGTCGTGAAGGGCCGCATGCCGCGTCCGAGCGGCCCAGGCCTCGGCGTCACGCTCAATGCCGACTACCTGAAGCGCTGCGAGAAGATCGGCAGTTAGGCTCCGATCGCCCGCGGGATCACCAGGACATGCGCGCCGGGGATCACCTGGCGGATCCGCGCCGCCATCTCCTCGGCCATCCGGTGAACGTCGCCGATGGGCCGGCTGGCATGGAAGCCGAGCTCGATCTCGATCCAGGCGTCGCTGCCCTGGGTGCGCGTGCGCACCTCCAGCAGTTCGTCATAGGCTTCGAAGCTCGCGGCCAGGGCCCGGTTGATCGTCGCCTGCTGCCGATCGTTCAGGGCGCGGTCGATGAGGTGCGGCAGCGATTCCTGGATCATGCGCGCCCCGAAGGCCAGCATCACCGCGACCACGATCAGCGTGCCGACGATGTCGGCCCAGTGGCCGATCCCCTCCGAGCCGACATAGGCGTTCACCAGTACCGCCACGGCCACCAACGCCGAGGAGATCACCTTCGACATCCGCGACAGCAGCTGGCCGTTGACGATGATCGAGGTGCCGCCGCGGCTCGATTGCCACAGCAGGAAGAAGACCCAGCCGTTGATGGCCAGGTTCGCCAGCGCCGCCAGGGCACCGAAGGCCATGCCCGTCGCCGACTGCACCTGCACCGTGTCGAAGCGCCGTGCCACGCCCGAGAGCAGCCAGAGCGCTCCCAGGATCATGGCGATGCCGACGACGAAATTCGCGAACTGCTCGAGCTTGCGGGTGCCGTAGTCGTAATCCGCGATGGTGTGGCGATTGATGCGGCGGAGCAGCACCAGCAGCACCGTCTCCAGCAGGATGAGCAGCCCGCCGCGGACGCACTCGCCCAGCAGCGTCAGCGAATTGCCCCAGATGGCGGCGACCATCGTCACCGACCAGATGAAGACATCGAGCAGGCAGCCGGTGAGGATCGCGCGCTCGCCCTTGAGTGCGTCTTCGGGCACAGCGCCGCGCGTCGCGCGGGGGGAAGCAGACAAGCGGCAGAACTCCCGGATGCGGCCCGAAGGTGCCGATTCGCGCCGATTCGGCCAATCCGGTCAATGGCCTGCAGCGGGAAACTTGTATCGGCCTCGGCTTCTACGCGTCGGCCAGGGTCGGCTGCCGTTGGCCGAACACCTCGCCCCAGGCCGCCATCAGCGCCGCGTCCGCCTCCTCCATGGTCGCCAGCACGCCGAGGTCGTGCAGGCTGGTGACCCCGTGCTCCGCGATGCCGCAGGGCACGATGCCGCCGAAATGCGAGAGGTCCGGCTCCACGTTCAGCGCGATGCCGTGCCAGCTCACCCAGCGCGTCACCCGCACGCCGATGGCGCCGATCTTGAATTCCGCCGTGCCTCCCCCCTTGGCCGGCTTCACCACCCAGATGCCGACTCGCCCCTGCCGCCGCTCGCCGCGGACGTTGAAGCGATCCAGCGCGCGGATCATCCACTCCTCGAGCCCCTGGACGTAGGCGCGGATGTCGCGCGCCGGCACGGGGCCGTGCGGCTTCTGCAGGTCCAGCATCACATAGGCCGTGCGCTGGCCGGGGCCGTGATAGGTCCATTGCCCGCCCCGGCCGGCGGCGAAATGCGGGAAGCGGTGGTCGATCAGCTCCTCGGGCTTGGCGCTGGTGCCGGCGGTGTAGGTGGGCGGGTGCTCGACGAGCCAGACGGCCTCGGAGGCGGTCCCGGCCCGGATGCCGGCGACGCGGGCCTCCATGGCGGCCAGGGCGTCCGGATAGGCGGTCAGCCCGTCTGAAGCCGCCCATAGCAAATTCGCGGCAGGGTCGGTTGAACCGATCGGAATCATGCGCTACACGGCCCCCGTCTGCGGTCGTGGTGGAATGGTAGACACGCCAGCTTGAGGTGCTGGTGGGGGAAACCCCTTGGAAGTTCGAATCTTCTCGACCGCACCATTCCCATCTGCTCTGCCTGAAATCGCCGGAAGCCATTGCCGCACCGGCCGGCAGGGATCAAGCCGTGGCCTCCATGGCCGGGACCGCTCCCCAGCGCAGTTGGTGCCTGTGCCCCGAACTTCCAACCGATGGCCGGTCTCCGAGAGCCGGGATATCCGCGAGCCAGCCTCGCCGATGCGGGTGCGCCGATGCGGGCTCGACAAAAATCGACGGACGGCCGTATGGGTCGCGACCATATCTATGGTAAATATATGGCGTGACCTATGACTGTTAAGTAATCACGGATTTCTGTATTCTTCCGTGAATATTTAAACAGGCAGCGGGCTGCGACTTCGAATCGGTTGGGATACCAATGGACGGGGATACAGTCGCGTTCTCGATGACCGGCGGGGCATCTCCGAAGGTGGTGGCCGGGCGCTACGAAGTGCGCGACCGAATCGGGCGCGGCGCCTTCGGCGAGGTCTTCGAAGTCTATGACCACCGCCTCCGCCGTCTCGTCGCCCTCAAGACCCTGCCTATCGATGCCCTAGGCAGCGCCGAGGCGACGGAAGACCTGAAGCGCTTCCACATGGAGGCGCGAGCGGTCGCGCGGCTTTCGCATCCCGGCATCGTCACCGTCCATGATTTCGGCCA
>JAQGHZ010000408.1 GCA_028291485.1 Rubritepida sp.
CTCGGGCACCATCACCCAGGTCATCCCTCCCTCGCTGGTGCTGATCGTGCTGGGCGACCAGCTCGGCCGCTCGGTCGGCGACATGTATGCGGGCGCGATCGGCGTCTCGGTCCTGCAGATCCTGCTCTTCATCGCCTTCATCGCGGGCGTGTCGATCTTCGCGCCGCACAAGGTCCCGCCCCTGCCGGACGAGGCGCTGGTGGCGCGCGGCTGGCCGCTCTACTGGCGCGTGCTGAAGGGCATGGTGCCCTGCATCGTGCTGATCCTGGTGGTGCTGGGCACGATCTTCATGGGCCTCGCCACGCCGACCGAGGCCGGCGCCATGGGCACGCTGGGCGCCGTCCTGCTGGCCGTGATCAACCGCCGCTTCACCTGGGCGCTGATGCGCGAGGCCATGGGCAACACCATGCGCCTGACCTCGATGGTCATCTTCATCCTGATCGGCGCGACCGTGTTCAGCCTGGTCTTCCAGGGCGTGGACGGCTCGCGCTGGGTGGAGCAACTGCTGAGCCACCTGCCGGGCGGGCAGGTCGGCTTCCTGATCTTCGTGAACGTCTTCGTCTTCTTCCTGGCCTTCTTCCTCGACTTCTTCGAGATCGCCTTCATCATCATCCCGTTGCTGGCGCCGGTGGCCACCAAGCTGGACATCGATCTGGTGTGGTTCGGCGTGCTGCTCTGCATCAACCTGCAGACCAGCTTCATGCATCCGCCCTTCGGCTTCGCGCTCTTCTACCTGCGCAGCATCGCGCCCAAATCCGTGCTGACGAAGGACATCTACCTGGGGGCGATCCCCTGGCTGGGGCTGCAACTGATCCTGGTGGCGGTGGTGATCTTCTGGCCGCAGAGCGTGACCTTCTTCGTGAACCACGACACGGGGGTAGACCCGGCGAGCGTGACGATCGAGCTGCCGGCGGCACCGCAGACGGATGACGACGCCGTGCCGGTGTTTAGATAATTCGCCCTCAGACGCCGGGCGGCGGCTCCGCCCGCCTTGGCTTCGCCGCACCACGGTTGTGCCGACTGCACAGCTGATCTGGCGGCGCCGGTCGCCGTGCGGCCGGATTCTGCGAGGATGGTCCGCCTTCCCTAAAGCATGGCCAGCGAGCGCTTCCGCTTCGGCGGCGGAAACGCCGCGTCCAGCGCCGCATGCTCCTCCGCCGTCAGCACCATCTCTCCCGCCGCGGCAATGAGCCGCACATGCTCGGGCACCGTCGCCTTGGGGATGCTGATCACCCCCGGCTTCGACAGCGTCCAGGCCAGCGCCACCTGCGCCGCCGTCGCCCCCCGCGCCCTGGCCACCTTCACCAGTTCGGGATTCCGCAGCAGCGACCCGCCCTGCCCGACCGGCGAATAGGCCATCACCGGCATCCCCCGCGCCGCGCAGAAGGGCAGCAGGTCGTATTCCGGCCCACGATGCTCGAGGTTCAGCAGCACCTGGTCCGTCGCGCAGTCGGCCAGCGCCGGGCCCAGCTCCTCCAGGTCGTCGACATCCAGGTTCGACACACCCCAGTATCGAATCTTTCCCGCCGCCTGCATCCGTTCCATCGCCTCCACCGTATCGGCGAGAGCAACGGAGCCGCGCCAGTGCAGAAGGTAAAGGTCTATCGTCTCAGTCCCGAGGCGCTGGAGGCTGCGCTCGCAGGCCTGCGGCAGGCCGCGGCGCGAGGCATTGTGCGGATAGACCTTGGAGACGAGGAAAACCTTGTCTCGCTGGCCCGCGATGGCCTCGGCCGTCACCTCTTCGGCGCCACCCTCACCGTACATCTCGGCGGTGTCGACGAGGGTCAGGCCGAGCTCGATGCCCAGCCGCAGGGCGGCGACCTCGGCCTTCCGGTCGCTGCCCCGCTCGCCCATGTGCCAGGTCCCCTGCCCGAGGGCGGGGACCTCGGTGCCATCGGGAAGTCTCACCTTCGACATCGCCGTTCCTCCTGTGGGCCTGTAGACTAACGCCCATGTCCAAGCTTGCCACCGCCCTCCTGCTCCTGCTGCCGGCTTCCGCGCTGGCCCAGCCCACGGCCGAGGAGATCGGCAGCTGGCGGCTGACCTGCGCCACCGACCGCATGACCGACCGCTCCGCCTGCACCCTCGCCCATCGCGACTGGGTGGAGCGCCCGAACGTCGGCGTGGGGCTCGGCCTCGAGATCCAGGATCGCGGCGGCAAGCTGGTGCCTGTCGTGACGGCGCGCGACCTCTCGCTCGACAGCGCCTCGCGCGCGGTCCTGGCGGTGACGGGCACGGCGCAGCTCCGCTTCGACCGCAACGCGATGATGGAGCTGCCCTGCGGGCTGGAGGGGCGCAACCTCGTCTGCGCCCCGCGCCGCGCCGATGCCGACCGCGCCGCGCAGGAGCTGCCCACGGCCGAGCGCGCGCTGGTCCGCATGGCGGGCCTCGGCAGCAACACGACGGCGACGACAGAGCCCACCGAGCTGCGCCTCTCACGCACCGCGGCGGCATTGGAGCGTCTGCGCGCGGCCCAGCCGCCCGGCACCGCCGCGCCGCCGGCCGAGCCCGGCCTCAACCTGCGCGACATCCTCGGCCGACTGCAGAACCTCGTGCGATGAGCGACGCCGCGACCCTCCTGGCCCGCGTCGCCGGGGGCGACCGCGCGGCGCTGCAATCACTCTACAAGGTGCAGTCCGTGCGGCTCTTCGGCGTCGCCATGGCCATCCTGCGCGACCGCGACGCCGCTGCCGACGCCGTGCACGATGGCTTCGTCAACATTGCGAGGCGCGCGGCCCAGTTCGATCCCGCGCTCGGCGCGGCCGAGGCCTGGCTCGGCGCCGTCATCCGCCATGCCGCGCTCGACATCGCGCGCCGCCGCGGCCGCGAAATCCCGACCGGCGATCCGACGATCGGCGACACGCCGGTGGAGGCGACGCAGCTCGACGCCATCGCCACCGGCGAAGAGAGCGCGCGGCTGCGCTCCTGCCTGGAACAGCTGTCGGAGAAGAACCGGAAGGGCATCCTCCTGGCCTTCGTGGACGGCCTCTCGCACCCGCAGATCGCGGCGCGGCTGGAACTGCCGCTCGGCACCGTGAAGGCCTGGATCCGCCGCGGGCTGCTGACCCTCAGGGAGTGCCTGGCATGACCCCCGAGGAGCGCGACGGCCTCGCCGCCGAGTACGTGCTGGGCACGCTGGAGGCCCGCGAGGCGGCCGAGCTCGACGCGCAGATGGAGACCGACGCGGAGTTCGCCGCATCCGTCGCGGCCTGGGAGCGCCGGCTCGCGCCGCTGCTCGCGCTGGCGCCGCCCGAGGCGCCGCCCCGCGAACTCTGGGCGCGCATCGAGCGCAGCCTTGGCGTCGCAACCGCGCCGGCCCGCAAGGCCTGGCGCTTCCCCTGGCCGGCGCTCGGCATCGGCGCGAGCGCTGTGGCCGCCGGCCTCGCCGCCTTCCTCGTGCTGCGGCCCACGCCGCAGGCGCCCTTGATGACGGTGCTGCTGACCAGCCGCGACCAGCCGGCCTGGCTCGTCGAGGCACAGGGGGACACCATCCGCCTCGCCGCCCTCAACCGGCGCGAGATCGAGCCTGGTCGCGTGGCGCAGCTCTGGGCGCTGCCGCAGGGCGCGACGGCGCCGACCTCCCTCGGCCTCGTGCCGGAGGGCGGGCGCTTCAGCGTCACGCCCACGACGCTGCGGCCCTCGCCCGGCATGCTGATCGAGATCACGCTCGAGCCGCCGGGCGGTTCGCCGACGGGCCGGCCCACCGGTCCCGTGCTGTTCATCGGCCGGCTGAGCGCGGCCGGCGGGGCGTGATTTTTGCCCTCAAACGGCGGGCGGCGGCTCCGCCGTCTTGCCTTCGCCGCGCCACTGGAGCGCCTGCCGGAAGGTTGAGTGGGCGGCGCCGGCCGCTGTGCGACCGGATACCTGGAGCGTAGTCCTCAGCTTCGCATGCCGCACGAATTCCACGCA
>JAQGHZ010000482.1 GCA_028291485.1 Rubritepida sp.
TTGATCGCGCAGAGCCCCGCAAGGACCCAGACGGCGCCATGCACCTCGCGCGCGCGTCCGGCCAGCGTCTTGATGCCCGCATAGGAGAGGAAGCCGAGACCGATGCCGGTCGCGATGGAAAAGGTGAAAGGCATGGCGAGGACGGTCAACATCGCCGGGAGGTATTCGGTTTCGTCGCCCCAGTCCAAATCCTTGAGCGCCTGGGCCATCAGGCAGGCGACGAAGACCAGCGCCGGCGCGGTGGCGAAGGCGGGCACCGAGGCGGCGATGGGCGCGGCGAAGAGCGCCAGCAGGAAGAGGGCCGCGACGGTCAGCGCCGTCAGCCCCGTGCGGCCGCCCTGCTGGATGCCGGCCGCGCTCTCGATGTAGCTGACGGTGGTGGAGGTGCCGAGCACCGCGCCGATCATGGCGCCGCCGGAATCGGCCATCAGCGCACGCCCGAGCCGGGGCACCGTGCCGTCGGGGCGCATCAGCCCGGCGCGGTGGGTCGTGCCGATGAGCGTGCCGGCATTGTCCAGCAGGTCCACCAGGAAGAAGGTGAAGACCACGCCGACGATGCCGAGCGAGAGCGCGCCGGCGATGTCCATCTGCAGGAAAGTGGGCGCCAGCGAGGGCGGGAGATCGAAGACGCCGCGGAACTGCGTCAGCCCGAAGGGGATGCCGGCCGCCATGGTTGCGAGGATGCCGATGATGACAGCGCCCGGCACGCGCCGCGCGGCGAGGGCCGCGATCAGCAGGAAGCCGGCGCCGCCCAGCAGGACGGGTGCGGAGGTCACGTTGCCCATGCCCACCAGCGTCGCCGGGTTGGCGACGACGAGGCCGAGGTTCTTCAGCCCGATCAGCCCGAGGAACATGCCGATCCCGGCGGGGATTCCGAGCTTCAGCGAAAGCGGGATGCCGCCGATCAGCCATTCCCGGATCCGCAGCACGCTGACGGCGAAGAAGATCAGCCCCGAGAGGAACACCGCGCCCAAGGCGACCTGCCAGGGGATGCCGAGCGTGCCGACGACGACGAAGGCGAAATAGGCGTTCAGCCCCATGCCGGGCGCCAGCGCGATCGGGTAGTTGGCCAGCAGCCCGATCAGCGCCGAGCCGATCGCGGCGGCGAGGCAGGTCGCGACGAAGGCGGCACCCGGATCGATGCCGGCGGCGGCCAGGATCTGCGGGTTCACGATCAGGATATAGGCCATGGTGAGGAAGGTCGTGGCCCCGGCCGCGATCTCGCGGCGCGCGGTGGTGCCGTGCTCGGTGAGCCCGAAGAGTCGCTCCATGGATTGTGCCGCCCCCTGATGGCGGGCGGAGGTTACGCAGACGCGCGAGTCGCTGTCACTCGCGATGCGGGCGCTTGGGCCAGGCGCGATGCCGCGTCGGCGAAGTCTATCGCGTAGCCGTCGGCCAGAACGGCAGCGGCGGCGCGTCGCTGATGCCGCCCGCGGGATGATCGCCATCAGGCCGCGGGAACGCCGCCGGCGGGAGCGGCGAGGGCGCCGCCTTTCGCCAGAGTCTCAGTCGTTCCCGGGTATTGGCGCCCATTCGGCCGCCAAAACCCGCCAGGGCGCTGGCGAAGCTCTTCGCGAAATGGGCGTGCTGGACGTTCCTCGCGAGCCGTTGGGCCATCTCGTTGCGTGGAGTTTGATCGGCCATATTCTGCCTCCCATGGATACCCTAGGACGGGAGAGCAGGTTACCAGGATACGTGCACCGGAGATACCGCCGGTCACCGGCGGCCGGCGTTCCGGCGCGAAGCCGCAGGAGAAGCCTGGGGCTCGCAACCGCTCCTGGATACTATTGCCCCCGGATACTATTGAAGGACGACTGTTCGCCACGCCCCGCGACCGAAGGTCGGCGGTGGCAGAGTTGAACCATGTCAACCCGGCAGCAATTCCTCCGCCTCCGCCCACAACCGCCGCACCACCTCGCCCGCCGGTTCCGCCCGCGCCATCGCCGCCCCTTGTCCGGCCCAGAGCTGCATGCGGCTGGCATCGCCCTCCTTTGCGGCCGCGGCGCGCATCGGCGCCGTCAGGATGCGCTGGAGCGGATAGGGCGCCGGCGGCACCGTCTCGAACAGCGCCGTCGCCCGGTTCGCGATCCCGCGCGCCAGGCGCCCCGTGAGACCACGCGTCAGCACCGTGTCCTCCGGCGCGGCGGTGGCGAGCGCCCCCACCCAGGCCGGCGCCACGCCCGCCTCGGGGCAGCGCAGGAAGGCGGTGCCGAGCTGCACCGCGCTCGCCCCCAGGGTCAGCGCCGCCGCCACGCCGCGCCCGTCCATGATGCCACCCGCCGCGATCACCGGCACCGAGAGCGCGTCGGCGAAGCGCGGGATCAGCGCGAAGAGGCCGATCAGCTGCGCCTCCGCGGCCTCCGGGGAAAAGCTGCCGCGATGCCCGCCAGCCTCGGCCCCCTGGGCGACAATGGCGTCCGCGCCCGCCGCCTCGGCCTCGCGCGCCTCGGCCAGCGTGGTGGCGTTGCAGATCCACAGGATGTTGCGCGCCTTCAGCTCGGCGACGAAATCCGGCTCCCACAGCCCCATGATGGTCGAGACCACCGCTGGCCCGGCCGCCAGGATCGCCCGGCACTGCGCCGCGAAATCCGGCAGGAAGGGCCCTTCGCCCAGCGGCGGCGGCTCCGGCCCGAGCGTCGCCAGCGCGGCGCGGGCGGCGTCCTCGCGCGCCGGATCGCGCACCGGGTCCGGGTCGGGCGCCCAGAGGTTGATCTGGAAGGCGCCGTTGCTGCCGGCCCGGAACTGCTTCGCCCAGTCGGCGATCTCGGCCGGGCTCGACTGCAGCGCTCCCATGCCGCCCATCCCGCCGGCATTGGCCACGGCGATGCCGAGTCCGGGCGGCGAGGCGCTTGCCATCGGCGCCTGGAGGATGGGCACGCGCAGGCCGAAGCGGGCGCAGAAGGCGAGGGCTCGTTCGCGGGTGGAGGTCATGCCGTGATTGTGTCCACCCGGCGCGGCCTGTAGCAAGGTTCAGAACGCATGAAGACCCCGATGACCCTCAAAACCCTCCCAGGCACGCCCAAGCGCAAGCTCTTCGGCACCGACGGCATCCGCGGCACGGCCAACCGCGCTCCCATGGATGCGGGCACGGCGCTGCGACTCGGCCAGGCGGCGGGCCAGTTCTTCAACCGCGGCACCCATCGCCACCGCGTTGTCATCGGCAAGGACACACGGCTCTCCGGCTACATGCTGGAGCCGGCGCTGACGGCCGGTTTCGTCTCGGCGGGGATCGACGTGGTGCTGGTGGGCCCGTTGCCGACGCCCGCCATCGCGCTGCTGACCCGCTCGCTACGGGCCGATCTCGGCGTGATGATATCAGCCTCGCACAACCCGCACGAGGACAACGGCATCAAGCTTTTCGGCCCCGACGGGCTGAAGCTCTCCGACGAGCAGGAGAGCGCCATCGAGGCCTTGATGGAAGGCGACCTGACCTCCGCCCTCGTGACGCCCGAGCGGCTCGGCCGCGCCTCGCGGCTCGAGGACGCGCCGGGGCGCTACATCGAGGCGGCCAAGGCCAGCTTCCCCCGCGGCCTGACGCTGGAGGGCCTGCGCATCGTCGTCGATTGCGCGCACGGCGCGGCCTACAAGGTGGCGCCGACCGTGCTCTGGGAGCTCGGCGCCGAGGTGGTGAGCGTGGGCGTGGCGCCCGACGGCTTCAACATCAACCGCAATGTGGGCTCCACCTCGCCGGGCCAGCTCGCATCGCTGGTGCGCGAGCGGCGCGCCGATCTCGGCATCGCGCTGGACGGCGATGCCGACCGCGTGGTGCTGGTGGACGAGCTGGGCCAGCTCATCGACGGCGACCAGATCCTGGCGCTGATCGCCACCTCCTGGGCCAAGAACGGCCGCCTCAAGGGCGATGCGCTGGTCGCGACGGTCATGAGCAACATGGGCCTCGAGCGCCTGATGAAGGCCAAG
>JAQGHZ010000060.1 GCA_028291485.1 Rubritepida sp.
GACAGCCTTGCCCAGCGCCAGGCGTCGAACTCCGGATGCGGATCCAGGTCCAGCCGGATGTCCGCATCCGTCCCCGTGAAGCGGAGCGCGAACCATTTTTGCGTCTGCCCGCGATACTTCCCGCCCAGCGCCTTGCCGACCAGTTCCGGCGGCAGGTCGTAGTTCAGCCACTGCGGATGCTCCGCGATGATGTCCGCCTTCGCGGTGCCGACCTCCTCCTCCAGCTCGCGCAGCACGGCCACGCGGAGGTCCTCGCCGTCGTCCACTCCACCCTGGGGCAGCTGCCAGCCGCCGGGCGCGCCTTCGGCATTGGGCATGTCGGCGCGGCGCGCGACGAGGATCAGCCCCTCCGCATTGAAGAGGACGGCGCCGACATTCGGCCGGTAGGGAAGCTTCATCGAGAGGCGGTCTCCGCGCGATTTGTCGGGCGTGCAGCATCTTCTTGCGGCCGGTGCCCCTCCGCGCCCTGCGGGCGACTCCCTTCCGCGCCCTGCGGGCGGTTCCCTTCCGCGCCCTGCGGGCGACGCATCACCGCCGTCACCGGCGCGAGCACGACGCTCCGCATCTCGATCCCGGCGGCCCAGGCCGCGACGCGCTCCAGCGCGACGGGCGTGACCTCGCCGAGATAGCCGAGCGCGGCGCCGCGCGCCCGCGCCACGCGCTCCAGCTGCGCCAGCCGCGAGTCGATCTCGCTGCGCGTGGCGGGATCGTCCACCACCACATCCGCCGTCCGGCCCCAGGCGCGCTGCGGATCGCCGGCGCCGGGCCGCGGGTCGAAATACAGCAGCCCGCGATCGGCCAGCGCGATCTGCAGGCGCGAGAAAGGCTCGGCCAGGGCGGCGAAGCGTTCGCCACGCATGGCGCCGATCCCGCCCACCGCGCCCACATGGCCGGGATAGCGCGCCAGCAGCCAGTCCAGCCGCACCGCATTCTCCGTCCAGGACAGGCCGGTCAGCAGCGCGCGGTTGCCGGGGTCGTTCATCGGGAAGCCCGCAGGCTCCATGGGGATGGCCAGCAGCGTCTCGAAGCCGCGCCCCCGCGCGCGTTCGATCAGCGGGTCCGGCCGGGCGGCATAGGGGCTGAAGGCCAGCGCCACGGTCTGCGGCAGAGTCTCGATCGCCTGTTCGGACAGCGCGTTGGACAGCCCGATCCCGCCCACGATCAGCGCCACGCGCGGCCGCGTCTCGTTCCGGTTGAAATCCCTGGAATAGGCGCGCAGCGGCATCAGCCCGTCCGGCCCGATCTTCGGCAGGACGCCCGCGGCGCTGCCCTCGATGAGGTTGGGGTCGACATAGCGCTGCAGCCCCGGGGCCAGCCGCGTCTGCAGGGCGCTCCAGGCGATGGCGGGCGCGGCCTCGACCGGTGCCGGCGGCTCGTCGGCGACTGCGGTCTGGACGACCGGCGAGTGCTGCGGCGGACCCAGCGCGGCCAGCCGCACGGCTCCCCCGCCGAATACAAGGATCACCAGGACCCAGAAGAGGCCCAGCCAGCGCCAGCCGTGACTCCGGCGAACAGGATCGTCGGTCACGGCATCACAGGATCAGCGCTGCGCCCGGCGCTGCGGCTGGGCCGCCATGGCACGGATCAGAGCGACGCCCTGTTGCAGCTGGAAGTCGGTCTCGGGCTTGGTGGGGTCGAGCGTCGGGAAGCCCTCGGGCGGCTGGCGCTGCACGCGCTCGGTGACCGCAGCCGGCAGGTTCAGCGGCGGCAGCGGCACGGCCCCGTTCTGTGCTCCGGTGCCCTCGGCGCGCAGCGCGCCGCGGAGGTCGGCCTCGCGCTCGCGCGAGGGCGGGGTGGCCGCGGCGGTCTGCGGATCCTGCCGCGCCGCCCGGACCTCGATATCCGGCTCGATGCCGGTGGACTGGATCGAGCGGCCGGAAGGCGTGTAGTAGCGCGCCGTCGTCAGCCGGATGGCGCCGTTGTTGCCGCCCAGCGGCATCACGGTCTGCACCGAGCCCTTGCCGAAGCTGCGTGTGCCGAGGACCACCGCGCGGCGATGGTCCTGCAGCGCGCCGGCCACGATCTCGCTGGCCGAGGCGCTGCCGCCGTTCACCAGCACCACGATCGGCAGTCCGCCGGTGATGTCGCCTGCGCGGGCGTTCCAGCGCTGCGCATCCTCGGGCCGGCGGGCGCGGGTGGAGACGATCTCGCCCTGCTCCAGCAGGTCGTCGGCCACCTGGACGGCCTGGTCGAGCAGGCCGCCGGGATTGTTGCGCAGGTCGAGGACGACGCCCCTGAGGTTGTTGCCCGCCTGCTGGCGCATCGCCGTCATGGCGCGGCGCAGGTTGGTGTCGGTCTGTTCGTTGAAGGAGGTGACGCGGATATAGGCCACGTCGTTCCCCTCCAGCCGGTAGCGGACCACCTGCGGGCGGATCACGTCGCGCGTGATCGAGACCTCGATGGGGCGCTGCTCGCCCTCACGGCGGAGGGTGAGGCGGATCGCCGTGCCGCGCTCGCCGCGCATCTGCTCGACCGCCTCCTGCAGGGTCAGGCCCTGGGTGCTGGTGCCGTTGAGGTGGGTGATGAAGTCGCCAGGCTTCACGCCGGCGCGGGCGGCGGGCGTCTCGTCGATCGGCGAGATCACACGGATCAAGCCGTTCTCCTGCGTCACCTCGATGCCGAGGCCGCCGAACTCGCCGCGCGTCTGCACCTGCATGTCGCGGAAGTTGCGCGGGTTGAGGTAAGCGCTGTGCGGGTCCAGCCCCGTCAGCATGCCGTTCACCGCGTTCTCGACCAGATCGCGGTCCTGCACGGGCTCGACGTATTCGGCGCGGACGCGGGCGAAGACGTCACCGAAGAGCTGCAGAAGCCGATAGGTCTCCGCGCGGCCGCCATCCGCCTGCGCGTAGGCCGCGACCTGCGGACCGATGATGATGCCCGCCGCGAAGGCGCCGACAACGGCGGCGGTGGTCCCGACCTTGAGCTTCATGCAGACAGCCTCATTCCTACGGTTCCATACGCCTTTCCCGCCGACTGGGCCATGCGGGACGCCGATCTGCCACCAGCGCGTCCCACAATGCTACACCATTGGGTCAGGAAAAGCTTAACCCTTCCTCTACGGGCCAGAATATAGGCAGCGGCATGGCTGCGCCGAGACGCCGCAAACATTTGTCACAACAGGATTCGTGCCGGGACGCCCGCAACGCGTGAAAAGGCATCCACGTTCTCAATGACGGAGGCTCCGGCGCCGATCACCGCGCCCTCGCCCACCTGGATATTGGGCGCGACCACCGCTCCGGCCCCCACCAGCGCCCGCGCGCCGATCCGCACCCCGCCGCAGAGCACCGCCCCCGGGGCGATATGGGCCCCCTCCCCCAGCTCCACGTCGTGTTCGACGATGGCGCCGGTATTGACCAGGGCCAGGCGCCCGACCCGCGCCTGGGCGCCCAGCACGGCCCGGGGCATGACCACCGCCCCTTCGGCGAGCTCAGCGCTGCGGGCGCGGACCACGGAGGGGTGCAACAGGACGGGGAGTGCCGCGCCCAGCCGCCCGGCCGCCGCCAGGCGCGCCGCATTGTCGCCGAGTGCGATCAGCAAGGGTCCGCCGTCATGGGCCGCCTCCGGGCCCAGCACCGGCAGGCCCAGCACCTCCGGCAGCGGGGCCCTTCCGTCGAGGAAGCCCGCCACTTCGAAGCCGGCATCCCACGCCGCCTCGCAGACGGCGCGCCCGTGCCCGCCGGCGCCGAGGATCAGGACCCTCATTCCAACATCCCCGAGGCTGTGCCTAAAATCCCGGAACTGGGGGAATTTCCTGATATGACCGATCTCGACTTGCTCCGCCTGGAACGGCGCGTGGAGCGACTGCTCACCCTGCCGGCCGGCGCCCCAGGCGCCACCATCGGCATCGCGCGAGACGGAAAAATGCTGCTGCACCGCTCGGGCGGGCTCGCCTCGGTCGAGCTGGGCGTGCCGATCGGGCCGGACACCACCTTCCGCATCGCCTCCGTCTCCAAGCAGTTCACCTGCACCGCCATCCTGCTGCTCGCCCGCGACGGAAAGCTCGCGCCTTCCGACCCCGTCGGGAAGCACCTGCCGCGCCTGCCGCCGATCCTGGCCAGCATCACGCTCGACCATCTGATGCGCAACACCTCCGGCCTGCGCGACATGCTGGAGCT
>JAQGHZ010000457.1 GCA_028291485.1 Rubritepida sp.
CGCGCCGGCGCCCTGACGCCGATCGCCAGTCCCGCCGCCACGCCGGCCACCCGCGCCGCCGAAATCCCCGCAGCGCGTATCGCCGAGTCCTCCGCGGCGCGTATCGCCGACGCAACACCCGCCCCGCGCGCCGTGCCCCGCGCCCGCGTCGAGGCTCCGGCGCCGCGCCCGTCCCAGCTCGCCCAGGGTCCGATCGCCACGCCGGTCTCGGCCCCGCCGTCGCCGCTCCGCACGGCGATGCATGTGCAGGCCGCGCCCGTCATGGGCGGCTCGCTGCTAGGCGGTGGGATGAGCCTGCCGCCCCCTGTGCCCTTCGGCCGATGAGCGACCTGCCGCCCCCCGCCCCGGACGCCCGGCCTCTCGGCTTCGACGGGCTGCCCCTGCCCGAGCCGGCCGCGCCGCTGCGCGGAAACCCGACCCGTGCGCTGGTGCGGGTGGCCACCGCCGAGGCCGCGCAGATACGCAAGATGCGCGCGCGGCTGGCCCTCGCCTCCCTCGGCTTCGGCGTGCTCTTCCTCGCCGTCGCGGCCAAGCTCACCGACGCGACGGTGATTTCGCCCGCCGCCTCGCGCATCGCCCAGGCGCCGCGCCTGCCGTCGGGCGAGCCCGCCGTCAGCCGCGCCGCCATCACCGACCGCAACGGCGAGATCCTGGCCGTCACCGTGCGCGGCACCGCGCTCTATGCCCGCCCGTCCGAGATCGACAACCCGGCCCAGGTGGCCGACCAGCTCATCCGCATCCTGCCGCATCTGGACCGCGCCCGGCTGATCCCGCGCCTCAGCCCGCCGCGGCAGTTCGCCTATCTCGACCGCTTCATCACGCCGCGGCAGCAGCAGGCGATCAACGATCTCGGCGTCCTCGGCCTTTACTTCGAGACGGCCGAGCGCCGCACCTATCCGCGCGGCCGCGACGCCGCCCATGTGCTGGGCGCGGTGGACGTGGACGGCGAGGGCATCGCCGGCGTCGAGAAATGGTACGACGAGCGCCTGCGCGTGACCCCCACGGCGCTGCGCCTGTCCATCGACATCCGCATCCAGCGCGAGCTGCGCGAGGCGCTGGAATTCGCCATCGACCGCTTCAGCGGCATCGGCGGTTCGGCCATCCTGATGGACGTGAACACCGCCGAGGTCATCGGCATGGTCAGCCTGCCGGACTTCGCCGCCTCCGACCTGGCAACCGCACCCGCCGAGCAACGCTTCAACCGGGCGGTGACCGGCATCTACGAGCCGGGCTCGACCTTCAAGCTCTTCACGACGGCCATGGCGCTGGATTCCGGCAACGTCACGATGACCTCCGGCTACGACGCCACCCGCCCGATCCGCATCGGCCGTTTCCAGATCGACGACTTCCAGGGCAAGCACCGCCGGCTCACCGTGCCGGAGATCATCGCCTACTCCTCGAATCTGGGCGCCGCGCACATGGCGCTGGGGCAGGGCGTCGTGCGGCATCGCGAGTTCCTCGGCCGCCTCGGCCTCCTCTCCCGCCTGGGTGTCGAGCTGCCGGAGGCGGCGCTCCCGCTGGCCCCCTCCGTCCGGCGCTGGCGCGACATCAACACGATGACCATCGCCTTCGGGCAGGGCATCTCGGTCACGCCGCTGCACGTCATCACCGCCGTCTCGGCGGTGGCCAATGGCGGCATCCTGCGCCAGCCGACCGTGCTCGCCGTGCCGCCGGGCCAGCAACGCGAGGGCGTGCGGGTCATAAGCGAGCGCACCTCCGAGAGCCTCCGCCGCCTGATGCGGGTCGCGGTGACCAACGGCTTTTCCCGTTCCGCGGAATCGCCCGGCTACTTCATCGGCGGCAAGACCGGCACGGCGCAGAAGGTGGGCGACCACGGCCAGTACCTGGAGAACCGGCGCATCTCCTCCTTCGCCGGCGCCTTCCCGATGAACGCGCCGCGCTATGCGATGCATATCCTGGTGGACGATCCCAAGGGCCGTGCCGACACCGGCGGCTATGCGACCGCCGGCGTGGTGGCCGCGCCCGTCGCGCGGCGCGTGCTCGAGCGCACCGCGCCGATCCTGGGCCTGGTGCCGGAGACCGACCGGATGGCGGAGATCCAGCAGAGCCTCGCGCTCTCGCTGACCGGCGTCGTCGGCGTAGCCACCCCGCGTCCGGGCGCGCGGCCGGTCGCCACGCCCGCGACGGCGACGTCCACGACCGGCCCCGCCCCGCGCGGTCCGGCCTCGCCCGCCATGCTGCCCCGCCCTCTCCCCTCCGTGGAGCCGCAGCCCATCCCCACGCGCCGCACCGACGCGACCGACGGCATCGCCCTGCCGCGGCTGGTGCTGCACATGCCTCCCCCCTCCCCCCAGCCCCCCGAGACAGGCCGTGCAACTCGATGAGCTCCGCGCCCTCTGCCCGGGGCTGAGCGGTTCGGGCTCAGCCGAAATCAGCGGAATCACGGCCGACAGCCGGGCCGTGCGGCCGGGGTTTCTGTTCGCGGCCTTGCCGGGCGCGAAGGCCGACGGTATCAGCTTCATCGCCGATGCGGTGCAGGCCGGCGCCGCCGCCGTGCTGGCGTCCGAGGGCACCGAATGGCCGGCCCAGGTGCCCGAGCGGCCGCTGCTGCGCGCCCATGATCCGCGCCGCGTGCTGGCGCTCATGGCCGCCGCCTTCCACGGCACGCAGCCCGAGCGGATCGTCGCCGTCACGGGCACCAACGGGAAGACGAGCACGGTGGATTTCCACCGGCAGCTCATGATGCTGGCCGGGCGGCGGGCGGCCTCGCTCGGCACGCTCGGGCTCGTCGCCGAGGGGTTTCCGGTCGGGCCCAGCCTGACCACGCCGGATCCGGTCTCGCTGCACGCGCAACTCGCGGCCCTGGCGCGCGCGGGCGTGACGGACCTCGCGATGGAGGCCAGCTCGCATGGGCTGGACCAGCGGCGGCTGGACGGGGTGAAGCTCGCGGCCGGCGCCTTCACCAACCTGACGCGGGACCATCTCGACTACCACGGCGACATGGCCGGCTACCGCGCCGCCAAGCTGCGCCTCTTCGAGAAGCTGCTGCCCGCGGGCGCGCCGGCCGTGCTGCAGGCGGACATGGAGGCGGAGACGCTCGCCGCCCTGCGCGGGATCGTCGACATGCGCGGGCTTGATGCCATCGAGGTCGGCGAGGCCGGGCGTGACATCCGGCTGGTCTCGCAGCGCCCGCTGCCGGCCGGGCAGGTCATCGAGCTTGACGCCTTCGGCAAGCGCGAGAGCGTGACGCTCGCCGTGCCGGGGCGCTTCCAGGCGGACAATGCCCTGGTCGCCATGGGTCTCGCGGCCGGACTTGGCGTCGACGTGCTGGCCTTTTTGCCGCGCCTCGTCGGCGTGCGGGGGCGGATGGAGCTGGCGGCCACCCTGCCCAACGGCGCCGCTGTCTATGTCGATTACGCGCACACCCCGGACGCGCTGGCGCGGCTGCTGGCCGCGCTGCGGCCGCATGTCGCGGATGGCGCGAAGCTCCACGTCCTCTTCGGTGCCGGCGGCGACCGCGATCCCGGCAAGCGGCCACTAATGGGCGCCGCCGCCGCTGATGCGGCCGACATCCTCTGGGTCACCGACGACAATCCCCGCAGCGAGAACCCCGCCGCCATCCGCGCCGCCATCCTTGCCGCCGCCCCCGGCGC
>JAQGHZ010000469.1 GCA_028291485.1 Rubritepida sp.
CCTATCCCCCCGTCCCCATCCGCGTGATCGTGCCCTTCGCCGCGGGCGGCGCGGCCGACAGCGCGACCCGCGCCATCACCCCTCGCATGGGCGATCGTCTGGGCCAGCCGCTCGTGGTCGAGAACCGCACCGGCGCCGGCGGCTAAGGGCACGATCAGGCGGATGGGCCGGGTGGGATATGCCAAGGGGGCGGGGGATTGCGCGCGGGCGAGGGCGGGCGCGGCCAGGAGGGGCAGGGACAGCGCGAGGCGGCGGGGCAGGTTCATGGCGTTTCCCGGTGGGCTGCGGCGAGGAATCGGCCGGCGCGGACGCGGCGTCAAGCGCCGGACTTGCGATCCTGACGGCGCCGGGAAAGCGGGCGTCGTCCATTCCGAGCTTCCGTGCCCCGGCGTCTCGGCGCAGGCCGAGCGCGGCGACAGTGATCGCGGCGGGTTGGCCGATTGGCGCCCGGGTGGGCAACGAGCTCCCCGACCGGCGGCGTCCTCGTGAGACTTCGCTAAGTGGCCTGAGTCGGCGGCTTGGGCGGCGGGATCATGAGCAGCCGGTTCCGCCAGGCGGGCGGCAGCGCGCCCACCACCCGCGCGAGCGCATAGAGCCGCCGCGGATAGACGATGCGCAGCCGCCCGGCTGCGATGCCGTCGAGCGTGCGGCGCGCCGCCTGCTCCGGCTCCATCAGGAAAGGCATGGGGAAGGCGTTCACCGAGGTCATCGGCGTGCGCACGAAGCCAGGATTGACCGAGTGCATGCGGATGCCGCGCTTGCGCTCGGTGGCGTCGCGCGCCTCCGTCCAGCGCTGGGCGGCGGATTTGCTGGCGCAGTAGGCCGGCGTGCTGGGTGCGGCGACGAAGGCCGCGATGGAGGCGACGACGGCGATGCGGCCACGCCACCCGTCGGCGCCCGGCGCCTGAGCGGCCATGGCTGCGATGGCGGGCAGCGCCGTGTTGAGCACGCCCGTCAGGTTGGTCTCGAAGACGGCGCGGCAATCCTCCGCCGATTCCCAGGAATCTCCCGTCCCGGCGCCGACACCGGCATTCGCGATGACGAGGTCGAGTCGCCCGGCGCTGCCGATCCACTCCGCCATGGCCGCCGCATCGCGCACATCGACCGCGGCCGGACGCACGGTCGCACCCTTCGCGCGGCAAGCTGCCGCCACCGCCTCCAGCCGCGCCGTCGTCCGTGCGGAGAGGTGCAGCGTGACGCCCGGCGCCGCGCAGGCCTCGGCCAGCGCGGTTCCGATGCCGGAGGAAGCGCCGGTGATCAGGATATTCGGCCAGCGCATCGCTGGACTCCTTCGCGATGGCGCGGGAAAAGTCCCGCATGGGCAAGCGTCTATGCAGCATGACGGGCTTCGCACGGGAAGCCGGAACCCTCGCCGACGGCACCGCCCATGCCTGGGAGATGAAGAGCGTGAACGGCCGCGGCCTCGAGCTGCGCTTTCGCCTGCCGCCCGGGCTCGACGCGCTGGAGGCGCCCGCGCGCGACGCCGCGGCGAAGCGGCTCAAGCGCGGCAACGTCCAGATCGGCCTCGCGCTCCGCAGCGAGGGGCGCACGCCGCTGATGCCCGATCCGGCCGCGCTGGAGCGCGCGCTGGAACTGGCCATGGGGCTCGCCACACGCATCCCCGGCGCGGCGCCGCCGCGGGCCGAGGCGCTGCTGGCGCTGCCCGGCGTGATGCGCGCCGAACAGGCCGAGCTCACCGAGGCGGAGGAGGAGGCCCGGCGCGGCGTGCTGCTCGCGTCCTTCCATCGCGCTCTGGCCACGCTGTGGGAGTCGCGCGCGGCCGAGGGCGATCGCCTCGCCGGCATCGTGACGGCGCTGCTGGACGAGATCGAGGCGCTCTGCGCCGCCGCCGGCGCCGAGGCGGCGAACCAGCCGGCGGCGCAGCAGGCTCGCCTCTCCGAGACCTTGGCGAACCTGCTCGGCGAGGCCGGCCGCGCCCGCTTCCCGGAGGAGCGGCTGGCGCAGGAGGTGGCGCTGCTCGCCGCGAAGTCCGACGTGCGCGAGGAGCTGGACCGGCTGGCCGCCCATCTCGGTGCCGCCCGCACGCTGGTCGCGGAAGGCGAGGGCGCCGGCCGCAAGCTCGACTTCCTCGTGCAGGAATTCGTGCGCGAGGCGAACACGCTCTGCTCCAAATCGGCCAGCGTGGCGCTGACGCGAATCGGCCTCGACCTCAAGGCCGCGATCGAGCGGCTCCGGGAGCAGGCTGCCAATGTCGAGTAGCGCCCATCCGCGACGGGGTGTCTGCCTGGTCCTCTCGGCGGCGCCTGGCGCGGGCAAGACCAGCATCTCGCGCGAGCTGCTGGCGACGGAGGCGCATCTCTCGCTCTCCATCAGCGCCACCACTCGCGCCCCGCGCCCCGGAGAGGAGGAAGGCAAGCACTACTTCTTCAAGACACAGGACGAATTCGCGGCGATGGTCGGGGAGGGCGCCTTCATCGAGCATGCCAGCTTCCTCGGCCGCTCCTACGGCACGCCGCGCGCGCCGGTGGAGCAGGCGCTCGCGGCCGGCCGCGACGTGCTCTTCGACATCGAGTGGCAGGGTCACCGCCTGCTGCGCGCCGCGCTGCCGGACGACGTCGTCGGCATCTTCCTGTTGCCGCCCTCGATCCGCGAGCTGGAGCGGCGCCTGCGCCACCGCGACCAGGACAGCGACGAGGAGATCGCGCTCCGCGTGGCCGCCGCCCGCGACGAGATCGCCCATTGGGACGAGTTCGACCACGTCCTGGTGAACGAGGACTTTCAGCAGACCGTCCAGGCCGTGCGCGACATCCTCCACGCGGCGCGCGGCGCGCGGGCGCGGCAGCTCTGGCTCGGGGATTTCGTCGCCGGCCTGCTCGGCGAATGACGCGGCCGGCGAGGATCGACGCGGCAGGGGAGTTTTCGGGCTGCGAATGCGCCCGGCATCCGAGGACACAAGAAGCACTTCGGCCATCGGCATGAAGGACGCCGCCCTCGTCGTCCTGCAGGTGGTGGCGCCGATCTTCGCCATCATCCTGGCCGGATACCTCGCCGCCGCCCGGAGCTGGATCGACGCGGCGGGCTTCCGCGGCCTCAACAGCTTCGCCTTCAGCCTAGCCGCGCCCGCGCTGCTCTTCGCCAGCGGCACGGCTGGCCACCAGGGCGGTGGGGCGGCGGCGCTGGCCTTCTTCCTCGGTGTCGGCGTGCTCTATGCCGGGACGCTGCTGGGCGGGCGCATGGCCGGGCTCACGCTGGGGGCGACGGGCATGCTCTCCCTCGACGCGAGCTACGGCAACACGGTGATGATGGGCATCCCGATCATCCTGGCGAGCTTCGGGCAGCAGGGGCTGTCGATCCTGATCGCGATCCTGGCGCTGCACTCGATGCTGCTGCTGGGCGTCGGGACGGTGGTGGCCGAGGTCGCGCACAACGAAAAGGCGGCGCCGCTCCGCCTGCTGGCCGCCACGCTGGGCGGGATGGCGAGGAATCCGGTCTTCATGGCGGTGACCGCGGCGCTGATCTGGAGTTCGCTGCACCTGCCGGTGCCGGGGGCCGCGCGCGCGGCCCTGCAGATGCTGGGCGCGGCGGCCGCGCCGGTTGCGCTCTTCTGCCTGGGCGGCAGCCTCAAGGGCTTCGACGCGCGGGCGGGGTGGAAGCAGACGGGGGCGACCGTGCTGCTGAAGCTGGCCGTGCTGCCGGCCCTCGTCTGGGCGATCGGCCGGGCGATGGACCTCGCGCCGATGGAACTCGCGGTGGCGGTGATCGCGGCCGCGATGCCGACGGGAGCCAACGCCTTCCTGCTGGCGCGGCGCTACGCGACGGGGACGGACACCTCGGGCGCCGCGGTGCTGGTCTCGACGGTGCTGTCCGTCGTCACGCTCTCGGCGCTGCTGGCGCATTTCACCGCGCTGGGATGATTCCGTTGGGGAAGGGGGGCCCGATAGGCAGGCCCTCTCCCCACGACAGGAAGCACGGATTGGCCGCCGGAGGGCCCGCAGATCGATGGTGCGGGCATGGAATACCGCACCACACCCCCGCAGCCCATGCGTCGCGCCCCCGACCGGCGCCCGAGCCTCATCGCGGCGGAGCACATGGCGCTGGAGGCCCTGGGCCCCTACGACGCCGAGCCGATCCAGCTGCCGCCGCCCAGGCGCGTCCTGCCCCGCGAGGAGCAGGAGGATGGCCGGCTGCTGCGCCTCTCCCTCCTGCCGCTGGCGAGCTGGTGCGTTGGCGTCCTGTTCGACCTGCCGGCCGACGAGATGCTCTGCGCCGTCATGGTGGCGGGGCTTGTGGCCGGCGCGATCGCGCTGAGGCGCTGAGCGCCCAGGCACGAAGTGCGTCGCGTGCAGGCGACCAGGAAGCCGGCCACCTGCCCAAGCCCGGATCAGTCGACCTCGAGCAGCGGGTCGAGCCCCAGAGCAAGAGCCAGGGATTCCAGCCGGCGGAGCACGCTCTCGCCGGCGAAGACGCCCGCGCCCTGGTGCAGCCTCAGCACCAGCCGGCGTCCGCGCCGCTCCAGCACCGTGGCGTCCAGCAGCGCCGGCACGCCGCCGCAGAGCGTATAGGCCAGCCGCAGCGCGGCCCCGAGCACCTCGGCCCGGCGGATGGTGGCCGCCGAGAGCAGTGTCCGCGCCGGCATGAGCCAGGGCGAATCCGCCTCGGCCTCGTAGCGCAGCGCCGCCACCAGCGCGAGGAAGGCGCGGGCGTGGTGGTCCAGCCCCACCCCGTGCAACCGCAGAATCCGGAGGAAGGACTGCTCGGCGCGGTACTCCGGATGGTCGCGCGATCCGGTGTCGCTGATCCAGCAGGCGGCGGCGCGCAGCGAGGGATCGGAATCCTCCTCGGCCAGCGGTTCGGTCCAGCGCAGCAGCGCCGCCGGCAGGCCGGGGTCGCGGCCCAGCCGCTCGCCGAGCTCCAGGGCAGCCGAGAGCAGCGGGTCGCGGTTGCGCTCCGCGGTGTCGAGGCGGCGGCCGTACCAGCCCTCGCGCAACCCGTTGGCCGAGAAGACCACCCGCGCGGCGCCCGAGGCGCGCAGCAGGCGGCGCATCACCACGGCGGCAAAGGGCAGGTCGGAGACGCGCTTGGTCGGCGCGGAGGGCATCCGCTCCAGCGACTTCTTCGGCGCCGTCATCACCACGCCGGCGAGGTCGCGCGCCTCCTCGCGCCGGATCGCATAGTGGTGGACGATCGCCAGCGGGTAACCCGTCTGCGCGATGTGCATCCGCGCCAGCGCCCGGAAGGTGCCGCCGACGAGGAAGAGGTCCTTCAGCGGCGCCGCGCCCAGCCAGGGCACGCGCTTCAGCTCGGTCTCCACGATGGCGCGGGCGCGGGCGATGTCGCCCTCCGCGCGATCGGCGAGGCGGATGGTGCCGATGGGCAGCGACACCGTCTCGACGATCTCGCCGCGCGACAGCTTCGCCAGCTCCAGCGAGCCGCCGCCGAGATCGCCCAGCACGCCGTCGGCGAGCGGCACGCCCATGAGCAGGCCTTCGGCCGAGAGCCGCGCCTCCTGGTCGCCCGAGAGCACCGAGATGCGCGAGCCGGGCATCACGGCTTCGAGGCCGTCCATGAAGTCGGCCCCATTCGTCGCGTCGCGCACGGCGGCGGTGGCCAGCACTTCCACCGGGTCCGCGCCCATGCCGCGCGCGAGCGCATGGTAGCGGCCGAGCACGGTGAGCGTCTGGGCCGAAGCCTCCTCGTTCAGCCTGCCCGTGCTGTGCAGCCCGCGACCGAGGCCGAGCACGGCCTTCTCATTGAAGATGGCGTGCGGATTGCGTCCCAGCCCCTCGTAGACCACGAGCCGGACGGAGTTGGAGCCGAGGTCCACCACGCCGAATCGCGGCTTGTCGGGGCTCGGAGATGTCATGCGACGGTCAGTCCTGTTGCAGGCGGTCGGTCTTGTGCCGCCGGGGCGCGCGCGACTGCGGCGGCGGGTTCAGCGCCGAGCCGCGGCCGGAGAGCGACGGATTGGTCATGAAGTACTCGTGCGCGGAGAAGGCGCGCGGGTCGGGCGTCTGGCGGCGCCAGGTGCCATCGGACTCCAGGGTCCAGCTTTGCGCGGCGTCCTTGAGGTTGGTGACCATGATCTGGTCGAGCACCTGGGCGTGCACGGTCGGATTCTCCACCGGCACCATCGTCTCCACGCGCCAGTCCATGTTGCGCGCCATCCAGTCGGCGCTGCTGATGAAGACACGCGCACGGCGACTCGGCAGGCGGTGGCCGTTGCCGAAGACGTAGATGCGGCTGTGCTCCAGGAAGCGCCCGACGATGCTCTTCACCTTGATGTTCTCGGAGAGGCCCGCCACGCCCGGGCGCAGGCAGCAGATGCCGCGCACCACGCATTCGACCTTCACGCCGGCCTGGCTGGCCCGGTAGAGCGCGTCGATCAGGTCCTTGTCGACCAGGCTGTTCATCTTCAGCCAGATGCCGCCCGGCTTGCCCCCCTTCGCAAAGCCGATCTCCTGCTCGATCAGCCCGTTGAGCGAGGGGCGTACGGTGAGCGGCGAGAAGGCGAGCCGCTCCATCGCCTCGGGCCGCGCATAGCCGGTCATGTAGTTGAACAGCTTCGAGGCGTCGCGCGTCAGCGACGGGTCCGTCGTGAAGAAGGAGAGGTCGGTGTAGATGCGCGCCGTGATCGGGTGGTAGTTGCCCGTGCCGAAATGCACGTAGCTGCGCAGCCCTCCGCCCTCGCGCCGGATCACGAGGCTGATCTTGGCGTGGGTCTTCAGCTCGACGAAGCCGTAGACGACCTGCACGCCGGCCGCCTCCAGCTCGCGCGCGATGGAGATGTTGCGCTCCTCGTCGAAGCGGGCCTTCAGCTCCACCATCGCGGTGACGGATTTTCCGGCCTCGGCCGCCTCGATCAGCGCACGGGCGATCGGGCTGTCGCGGCTGGTGCGGTAGAGCGTCTGCTTGATGCCGACGACCGCCGGGTCGCGCGCCGCCTGGCGGAGGAACTGCACCACCACGTCGAAGGATTCGTAGGGGTGGTGGACCACGATGTCCTTGGCGCGGATCGCCGCGAAGCAGTCGCCGCCGAAATCCAGGATGCGCTCGGGGAAGCGCGGCGTGTAGGGCGTGAAGAGCAGATCCGGCCGGTCGTCCACGATGAGCGCGGTGAGGTCGGCGACGCCGAGCAGGCCATCCACGACGAAGACGGCGCTGCTGTCGGCCTCCAGCTCCTCGGCGACGAAATCCACCAGGTCCTGCGGCATGCCGGCCTCGACGGCGAGGCGGATGGCGCGGCCGCGGCGGCGGCGCTTCAGCGCGGTCTCGTAGGAGCGGACGAGATCCTCCGCCTCCTCCTCGAACTCCACGTCGGTGTCGCGGATGAGGCGGAACAGGCCCCGCTCGGCCGGGATGAAGCCGGGGAAGAGGTGATGCAGGTTCAGCGCCACCACATCCTCGAGCGAGGCGAAGCGGATGCCGCCGCCGCCTTCGGACGTAGGAGAGCCGGCCGGCAGCCGGATGAAGCGGTCGACCTGCGGCGGCAGCGTCAGCAGCGCGCGCATGGTGCCGCCATCCTCCTCGCGCACCAGCTTCAGCACCATGCAGAAGGCGAGGTTGGAGATGAAGGGGAAGGGGTGCGCCGGGTCCACCGCCAGCGGCGTGAGGACAGGGAAGATGCGGTCCTGGAAGTAGGATTCGAGCCAGGCGATCTCGGCCGGCTGGAGTTCCGCGGCGTCGAGCACGGCGAGGCCGGCGGGCCGCAGCAGGTGCCGGAGCGTGCGCCAGGCCTCCTGCTGGCCCTCGATCAGGGTCAGCGCGCGGGTCTGGATGGCGGCCAGCTGCTGGCTCGGCGTCAGGCCGTCGGGCGATTGGGTCTTCACGCCCTCGCGCTCCTGGCCGACGAGGCCGGAGACGCGGACGGAGTAGAACTCGTCGAGGTTGGAGCCGGAGATGGCGACGAAGCGCAGCCGCTCCAGCAGCGGGTGCTGCGGGTTGGCGGCCTCCTCCAGGACGCGGGTGTTGAAGTCGAGCCAGGAGAGCTCCCGGTTGAAGAAGCGCCCGGGATCCGTCAGCGAATCCGCGGCAGGCGCTGCGGTGGAGGCGGCGGACGGCGCGGGGAGGGTCTCGGAGTTCGACATGG
Organism: Rubritepida sp.; assembly: GCA_028291485.1. GTDB lineage: Bacteria > Pseudomonadota > Alphaproteobacteria > Acetobacterales > Acetobacteraceae > Roseococcus. The sequence goes on from JAQGHZ010000469.1 coordinate 8,048, forward strand.
TTCCGCTTCTACAGCAGCGCCGGGCTATGTGGCACCGGATTGGCAGAGTCCTGGCCCGATGTCCCTGAATCATCATCGAAAAGGGGCTTGATCGCCTCCAGGGCATCGCCCCGCGTGAGCCGGCGCCCGGCCACGAGCGAGGCCCGGCCCAGCCGCGCGACGGCCTCGGCCATGGCGGCGGCGCTGCGCGGCAGCCGGCGCCGGATGACGCCGGCGATATAGGGATCGAGGATCTCGAACTGCAGGTCGGCCAGGTGCTTGGCGAGCAGCGCGTCCAGCAGCGCGTCCGAGGGCTCGTCGAGCATGGCGACGGCGGTGGCGGCGAGGCGCGAGCGCAGGTCGGGCAGGGCCAGGCGCCAGCGCGACGGGGCGCGCGAGGCGGCCATCAGCAGGGGCAGGCCGGCCTCGGCGCAGGCGTTCATGAGGTGAAGGAGCGCCTCCTCCTCGGCGGGGAGGTCGGCCTCGTCCAGCGCGACGCCGCGCTCGGGCAGAGGGGGCAGGCCGCGCAGATCGGGCCCGTGCAGCAGGTCCCAGCCCTGGGCCTCGGCCGTGATGTGCAGCAGGTGGGTCTTGCCGGTGCCAACAGGGCCGGCGAGGACCAGTCGCCGGTTGGGCCAGCGGCCGGGGGCCAAAAGCCAGCGCAGGGCCTCCTCGTTGCTGGCATCTGGCACGAAATCGGCGGCGGCGTAGGAGGGGGGCCGCTCGATGGGGAGCGTCAGCTGCTGGGTCACAATCCCGTCCTTGGGGGGTCGAGGTACAGGGGACTTTCCAGGTAGCGCCGCAGCCAGTAGCGCGCCAGCACTCCGATCGCCGCCGCGATCGGCACCGCCAGCAGCACGCCCAGGAAGCCGAACGCCACGCCGCCGGCGAAGAGCGCGAAGATGACCCAGACGGCGTGCAGGTGCACGCGGTCGCCCAGCAGGCGCGGGTAGATCACGTAGCCCTCGACGGCCTGGCCGGTGAGGAAGATCGCCAGGACCATCAGCACGCCGTTCCAGTTGCCCCACTGGCCCACGGCCAGCAGGACCGACAGGACGAGTCCCGTCATGGAGCCGACATAGGGGATGAAGGACAGGAAGCCCGACATCAGCCCCACGGTCAGGCCGAGGTCCAGCCCGATCGCCGAGAGCGCCGCGGCGTAGAAGATGCCGAGGATGAGGCAGCAGAGAAGCTGCCCGCGCAGCCAGGCGGAGAGCACGCGGTCGATGTCGCGCGCCAGCTGCCGCAGCGTCGAGGCCGAGCGCCGCGGCATCCAGCTCTCCAGCCGCGCCATCATCCCGGACCAGTCGCGCAGCAGATAAAAGCTCATCACCGGCGTCACGATGGCCAGGGTGAAGACGTTGAACAGGGCAATGCCGCCGCCGATCAGCCGGGTCGCGGCGGTGCCGAGCCAGCTCACCATGGCGCTGGCCTGCCCGAGGATGAGGTCGCGCAGCCGGGAGCCCACGACATCCGGGCCCGCGGCCTCCTCGATCGTGTCCAGCAGCTCGCGCAGCGTCGCGGTGATGCTGCTGACGTAGCTCGGCAGCGCATAGAGCAGCACGGACATCTGCGAGACGATCAGCGGATAGAGCAGCAGCAGCGAGAGCAGCGCCAGCAGCACCAGCAGCACGATCAGCAGCATCGCGGCGATGGAGCGCGGCATGCCGAGGCGCGTCATGCGCGTCGCCAGCGGATCGAGGAAATAGGCGATGCAGCCGGCCAGGACGAAAGGCGTCAGGATGTCGGCGAAGAGCCAGAGCACCAGGAACAGCGCGGCCAGCGCGCCCAGGGTGAGCATCGTGCGCTGGCGCCGCGTGGCCACCATGGGCGCCGCGCGGCCGCGGCCGGGGGCGGGGATCAGCTCGCTCATGGGGCCATGCTCATGTGGGAGGCGCCTTCAGCCAGCGCCCGGCCGAAAAGACGTAGGCGAGGCCGGACCCGAGCGTCGTCGCGGCGGTCAGCCAGACCAGGACGAGGAGCGTGGTCCGCAGCTCGGAGCCGAAGCCCGCATGGAACAGCGCGAAGCCGGCCAGGATCAGCTGCATCGCCGTGTTGAGCTTGGAGACGTAGAGCGGCTTGATCGCCGTTCGTGCCCCCAGCATCCAGAGCAGCAGCAGCCCGCCCACGATCACAAGGTCGCGGAAGACCACCAGGATCGCGAGCCAGTCGGGCAGCACGCCCATCGCCGCCAGGGTGACATAGACGGAAACGAGCAGCGCCTTGTCCGCCACGGGATCCAGCAGGGCGCCGATCGCCGTGCGGGCATTGGTGTAGCGGGCGAGCCAGCCGTCCAGCCCATCCGAGACGGCCGCCGCGACGAAGAGCAGGAAGGCGAGGTCCAGCCGGTGGTTCAGGATCAGCCAGACCGTCGCGGGCACGGCCGCGAGCCGCGCGAGCGTGATCAGGTTGGGCAGCGTCAGCAGGAGGTGCCCAGGGGGCGCGTCATGGGTCCCGTCCGGCGGCCTCGGCGCGCGATCAGCTCCCACCGAGCCCGACCTGCCAGCGATTGCCGTCCTGGGAGACGGCGACGCCGGCGGCGTTCAACGCGGCCGCGGCCTCGCCCGGCTGCTGGCGCAGGCCCAGGCGCATGCGCGCCGCATCCGGGCTGATGGCCACGATATCCACGCTCGCCACGCTGTTCGAGGCGCGCAGGCGGCGGCGCAGCTCCAGCCATTCCTGGAAGGAATTGAACTGGGTCGAGGCCTCGACATAGGCCTGCGCCGCCATGGGGATGTTCAGCGCCATGCCGCCCGGCGCGCCGGCGGCGCCGGAACCTGAGAAGCTCCGTCCGGTGAGCGCGGCCACCTGGCCCGGCGCGAACTGCACCGTGAGATGGCCGGCATAGCGGGTGGAGCTGGTGCGCTCGTCCTCCACGATGAGGGCTGCCACCATTCGCTCGAGTTGGGCGTCCGAGGGGGTGGCGATATTGCCGCCCAGGGCCTCGGCCATGCGCTGGAAGGCGATGCGCCGGGCGCTGGCATGGGCCTGGTCGCGGGCGGTCACCGCATTGTCGGCCGTGGCCTCCGCAGGGATGCCCCGCTGCACGAGGGGGTTGTCCTGCGCCTTCAGGGGCGGGCAAAAGAGCAGCGCCATGACCAGGGCCGCCATCAGGTGTCTCGCCGTCATGGCCCATCCTCGTTTCACTGGCCCGGGTTTAACCCATCGGAGGCAGCCCTGAACAGTTCCGAGAAGAATGGTCTCACCTATGCTCAGGCCGGTGTGGACATCGAGGCCGGCGACGCGCTGGTCGAGCGGATCAAGCCGCTCGCCAAAAGCACGAATCGCGCGGGCAGCATGGGCGGGCTCGGCGGCTTCGGCGCCCTCTTCGACCTGAAGGCGGCGGGGTTCACCGACCCGGTGCTGATCAGCTCGACGGACGGGGTGGGCACCAAGCTGCGGCTGGCCATCGAGGCCGGCATCCACGGCCATGTGGGCGTGGACCTGGTCGCCATGTGCGTGAACGACCTGGTGGTGCAGGGCGGCGAGCCGCTGTTCTTCCTCGACTATTTCGCGACCGGGAAGCTCGAGGTCGAGCAGGCGGCCGAGGTCGTCTCCGGCATCGCCGAGGGCTGCCGGCAGGCCGGCTGCGCCCTGGTCGGCGGCGAGACGGCGGAGATGCCGGGCATGTACCATGGCGGCGACTACGACCTCGCCGGCTTCTCCGTGGGCGCGGCCGAGCGGGGGGCGCTGCTGCCGAAGGACGTCGCGGCGGGCGACGTGCTGATCGGCCTGGGCAGCTCGGGCGTGCACTCCAACGGGTTCTCGCTGGTGCGCCGGGTCATCGAGGCCTCCGGCGTGGCGCTGACGGCGCCGGCGCCCTTCGCCTCCGAGTCGACACTGGCCGAGGCCCTGCTGGTGCCGACGCGGATCTACGTGAAATCGGTCCTGGCGCTGCATAAGGCCGGCCTGCTCAAGGCGGCCGCGCACATCACCGGCGGCGGCCTGCCGGGCAACCTGCCGCGCGTGCTGCCCGAGGGGGTGGCGGCCGAGGTCCAGGCCAGTTCCTGGCCGCTGCCGCCCGTCTTTCCCTGGCTGGCGCGCGCCGGCGGGGTGGCCGAGGCGGAGATGCTGAAGGTCTTCAACTGCGGCCTCGGCATGGTGGTCGTGGTGGCGGAAGCCGATGCCGACAAGGCCATCGCCCTGCTGGCCGAGTACGGCGAGGCGGCCTTCCGCGTCGGCCGGCTGGTTCCGGCGACCGGAGAGGCTGAGGTCGTGATGCAGGGCAGTCTGGCCCTTTGAGCAAGCCGCGCG
>JAQGHZ010000474.1 GCA_028291485.1 Rubritepida sp.
CGCAGCACGCCCGCTTCCTCGAGTCGCCGGACCCTGCGGAGGCAGGGTGGCGCCGAGAGGCCTACGCGACTCGCGAGTTCCACATTGGTGATCCGCCCATCCGCCTGTAGTTCCGCGAGAATCCGCAGGTCGATCGCGTCCAGCTCTGCCATGTGTCCCCGGGTTGTTGACTGCACGTTGATTCGTTGCCTGATTTCAACCTGTGACGCAATATCATTGCGGAAGCACGTATATGCAAGCCGCAGCCTTGTCCCGCAGGGCAAGATGGGCAGATATGCGCCCAACACACGTCACCACTTGGATTTTGCCGTGCCCGCTATCATCCCGACCCGTCTCCTGATCATCGGCGCTGGTCCCGCCGGTTACACCGCCGCCATCTATGCGGCCCGGGCAGGGCTCAAGCCCGTGCTGGTCGCGGGGATTCAGCCGGGCGGCCAGCTCACCATCACGACGGATGTCGAGAACTATCCCGGCTTCGCGAAAGGCATCATGGGCCCCGAGCTGATGGAGCAGATGCGCGCCCAGGCCGAGCATGTCGGCACCGAGTTGAAATACGACATCGTCACGAAGGTCGACCTCTCGCGCCGCCCCTTCCGCGCCGATTGCGACAGCGGCGACGCGTATCTGGCCGACGCGGTCGTCATCGCGACCGGCGCCCAGGCGCGCTGGCTCGGCATCCCGGGCGAGCAGCAGCTGTCGGGCTTCGGCGTCTCCGCCTGCGCGACCTGCGACGGCTTCTTCTTCCGCGGCAAGGACGTCGCCGTCATCGGCGGTGGAAATTCCGCTGTCGAGGAAGCGCTTTATCTCGCGAATCTCGCAAAACACGTCACCCTCGTGCATCGCCGCGACACGCTGCGGGCCGAACGCATCCTGCAGCAGCGCCTTTTCGCCAAGGAAAACATCACGGTGCTCTGGGACATGGCGACCGAGGAGATGATCGGCACCGAGGCCGCCCGCCCGGTGGCCCGCGCCCTGGGCCTGCGCCATACGAAGACCGGCGAGCGCCGTGAGCTGCCGGTGGACGGTATTTTCGTCGCGATCGGGCACGACCCGGCGACCAGCCTCTTCCGCGGCCAGCTCGACATGGACGAGGGCGGCTACCTGATCGTGGAGCCGGGCGGCACGAGGACGAACATCACCGGCGTCTTCGCCGCCGGCGATGTCGCGGACAAGATCTATCGCCAGGCGGTCACGGCCGCCGGCACGGGCTGCATGGCAGCCCTCGATGCAGAAAAATTCCTGGCCGAACAGGAACATGCCCAAGAGAAGGCCGCCGCCTGATGCCATTGGACTGGGACAAGCTCCGCGTCTTCCACGCAGTCGCCGAGGCCGGCAGCTTCACCCATGCGGGTGAGACGCTGGCGCTCTCGCAATCCGCCGTCTCACGGCAGATCCAGGCGCTGGAGGAGGCCCTCTCGGTGCCGCTCTTCCACCGGCACGCCCGCGGCCTGATCCTCACCGAGGCCGGCGAGACGCTGAACCGCACGGTGCGGGAGGTTTTTGCCAAACTCGCCATGACCGAGGCGCTGTTGACCGAAGGGCGGGAACGGCCGGCCGGCAGGCTCAAGGTCACAACCACGACGGGTTTCGGTGGCTCCTGGCTCTCGCCGCGGCTGCACAAGTTCCTGGAGAGCTATCCGGAGATCAACGTCTCGGTGGTGCTGGACGATGCGGATCTCGACCTCGCCATGCGGGAAGCCGACGTCGCCATCCGCATGCACCCGCCCCGGCAGCCGGACCTGATCCAGCGGCACATCGCGACCTTCGGCTGGCGGATCGTGGGCAGCCCGGACTACCTCAAGAAGCACGGCATCCCGCAGCGGCCGGAAGACCTGGACGCGCACCGCCTCATCATCTGGGGCGACTACCGGCCTCCGGTGGAGGAGATCAACTGGCTCGCCGAAGTGGGCCGCCGGCCTGGCCAGGCGCGGCGCGGCTCGGTGGAGGTGAACAGCCTCACCGGCATGCTGCGGGCCGTGCAGTCGGGCCTCGGGCTGGCCGCCATGCCGGACTATATGGGGCATGAGCTCGAAGGGCTGGTGACGGTCCTGCCGGAGCTCAAGGCGCCGAAGATCAATGCCTATTTCGTCTATCCGGAGGAGATGCGCTCCTCGAAGCGGGTCTCGGTGTTCCGGGATTTTCTCGTGACCGAACTGGCCTCTAATTCACATTGATCCGGCGCATGCGTTTAGTGCAATGCTGATGCAAGCAAAGCTATCTTTCGCAGGGCAGCAAAATACCTAAGTTCAGGCCATCGGCGCTTCGGCGTCGGTGGGGTCTCCCGATCCTGCGTCTTTCAGACGTGAAGTCTCCCTGTATGACTGCCCCGCCTGGCGAAAGCCTTGGCGGGGCTTCTTTTTGTCCGGACAGGCAGACATTTCAACGTGTGGCCGCCGCTCAGACCAGTCGCCGCTAGACCAGTCGAGGCCGCGTCAGCTCCGGCACCACCAGCTTCTGCACCGCCACCTCGCCGGCCGCCGCCACGCGCTCGGGGCCGATCGCCGCCAGCGGGTCCTCGGCGTTGCGCCAGGCCTTGTACTCGTCCTCGTAGGGGATCCCCATCGCCTCGGCGAGGAGGTGGACCCAGTTCACCACGCGGATGCCGTGGTCCCGCTCCAGCCCGATCATCTCACGGTGGCAGGAGTGGAAGATGGTGATGAGCGTGTCCGCCCCCGTCTCGCGCATCGCGGCCAGGGTGGCGCGCTGGGCGTCGGCCAGCGCGCCCGGGATCGGGGCGAGGCCGAAGCACATGTAGCTCGGCGCCCGGAAGGCATGGTCGGCGAAGCTCGCGCCGGGGATCATGCCCAGCAACTCCGGGATGATCTCGTTCACCGGCACGCGACCGTTGAAGCCCACATGGCGGTCCACGAAGAAGCGCGCGTTGACGGTGTGCGTCAGCAGCGGCGCCAGCCGGTCGCGCTGTTCGTACAGGGCCTCGCAGAGATGCCGGCTGTCGAAGTTCTGGTCGTTCGTCTGCCCCATGAAGTCGTCGAGGTTCATGTGACAGGAGGGGCACCAGGTGATGACCCGCGGCGCGCCGCTCTCGTTGAAGGACTTCATGGTACGGTTGCCCATGCCCTCGGCGATCTTCGGCGTGCTCTCCTTCGGGCTGCCGCAGCAGGCGCTGGGGCCGCCGACAGGGGCAACCTCGACGCCGACGGCCTGGAGGATGCGCTCGCTCAGGCGGATGATCTCGCCATGGCGCGTCATGTTGCAGCCGTAACAGAAGACACTTTTCGTCATAGCCTATCCCTCTGCTCGTCCTCGGAGAAGGAAAGCCGCGCGAAGACTTTGACGCGC
>JAQGHZ010000500.1 GCA_028291485.1 Rubritepida sp.
GGCGTGCTCGCGGCCGCGGCGGCCGGGCTCGCGCTGACGGAGGCCGGGATCGGCCCGCAGGTCGCGGCCGGGCTGCAGCCGCTGACCCCTGCCTGGCTGGCCGACCGCCTCACCGCCGGACCTCAAAGGGAAACCGTTTCATGCTGATCGCGATCGCCTCCGGCAAGGGCGGCGTGGGCAAGACCTGCCTCGCCATCGGCCTCGCCCAGGCGCTGGCCGAGGCAGGGCGCGGCCCGCTGCTGGCGGATGGCGACCTTGGCCTCGCCAATGTGGATGTGCAGCTCGGCCTGCAGCCGGCGCGCGACCTCGGCGACGTGCTGGCCGCGCGTTGCGCGATCGAAGAGGCGGTGATCCACCATCCCGCGGGTTTCGACGTGCTGCCCGGACGCTCCGGCTCGGCGACGCTCGCTGCGATGGATGGGACGGCGCTTGTCGCCCTGCTGCGGGAGCAGCGGCGCGACGTGGTGCTGGACCTCGGCGCGGGGCTTGGCGTAGCGCAGCGGCATCTCGCGGCCCGGGCCGACCTGCTGGTCGTCGTGGCGAGCGAGGAGCCGACCAGCCTCACCGACGCCTATGCCGTGCTAAAGCTTCATCGCCGCGACGCGCCGGACGCGCGCGCCGGTGTGCTGGTGAACATGGTGGCGCAGCGCGCCCAGGCCCTGAGGGTGCATGCGGCGCTGGATTCCGCCTGCCGCAACTTTCTGGGTGCCGGCGTGCCGTTGCTCGGCGCCGTCCGGCGCGATCCGAAGGTCCCCGCGGCGATCCGGGCGCAGGTCCCGCTGCTCACGCGCCATCCGTCGAGCCCGGCCGCGCAGGATCTGCGCGATGTCGCCGCGCGCCTACTGGACGGCGCGTTCTCGACACCGAGGCATGCCGAAGCTCCGTGAACCGGGAGACGCGTGCCGACCGCTGCGGAGATTCAGGCGCGCCGCGTGCGCCGTTATTGCCGCAACTCGACCGGCTCTCCTTCTTCCGCGAACGGCGCGCCGAGGGCGAGGCGGCACGTCCCGTCCATCGGGTCCTGTCCGATCCGGAGGGTGGCGCGCCATCGCCGATGGTCATCCACCAGCCTGGTGCCGGAGGGCGTCGCGCTGCCGGACGGCTTTCGGACGCTGGAGGCGGCGGGACTCACCCTTGTCGGCGAGCGCGACCTGAACCGTTGCTCCAGGTCCGCGACATGGCGCATGTCGCCGCGCGGCTCGCGCTGCTGCGGCGGCGCAGTTTTCTGCCGCGCCTTCTCAGTCTCGGCCTGAGGGTCGAGGCCGAGATCGGCAGTCTTCTGCTGGAAACCCTGCTGACGGAAGGTTGGATGCGCTACCGCCTGCTGGTGGCGAGGGCGAAGCCCGGTCGCTTCAGGCCCACTTCGGCCTGAAGCGTGAATCGGCCTCGCGGTATCCCGAGTCCAATCGCTTCAGGTCATTCCGACCTGAAGCGTGAAGGCGAATCAGTCCTGCCACTTCACCGTCAGGAACGGCGCCGGGATGAGCAGCTTGCTCTCCTGCGTCGCGATGAAGCCGCGCACCTTGCCGAGGTAGTCGAGCCAGGGCTGGCTGGCGAAGAGCGCGGTGCGGCGCTCGGCGCGTTCGGCCAGGCTCTCATAGGCCCACATGTGGATCACCTGGTTCAGCGGCCCGAACTCGGTCGTGTAGTAGCCCACGAGCCGGCCCAGGATGGGCTTCTGGATCGCGAGACCCTCGGCCGCATAGGCCTTCACGTAATGGCCGATCTGGCCCGGATGCATGGTGTAGATGCGCTCTTCGACGATCATGGCGTGTCCCCTTTGACCGGGGGACGCTACCGCGCCGCCGCCGATCGCGGAAGGAGGGCCGGAAGCCGTGTCACTTCCCCGCGCCTTCGCCCTCCGCCGATCCGTTCGGCGAGAACTCCGCCCGGTTCAGGCTGGCCAGGAAGGCGCGCGACCAGCCGCTCGCCCCGGCCTCGACGAGCTTGTCGTAGTCCATGCGCCAACGCTCGCGCCGCTCGGCGATCGGCATGTTGATCGCAAGGTCCAGCGCCTCGGCGATCTCGTCCGGGTCGTTCGGATTCACCTTCACCGCGCCCTCCATCTCGCGCGCCGCGCCGGCGAACTGCGAGAGGATGAGCACGCCGGGATCCTCCGGCGACTGCGCGGCGACGAACTCCTTCGCCACCAGATTCATGCCGTCGCGCAGCGGCGTCACCAGCGCGATATTCGCCATGCGCAGGAAGCCCGCGAGCGTCCGCCGCGGGATGGGCCGCGTGGTCCAGCGCAGCGGCACCCAGTCCACCTCGGCATATTCGCCGTTGATGCGCCCCACCAGCTCGTCCATCTCGCGGCGGAGCATGCGGTACTGCGCCACTTCACCGCGCGAGACGGGCGCCGCCTGCAGGAAGGTCACCTTGCCGCGATGCTGGGGATAGCGCTTCAGCAGGTCGGCGAAGCCCAGCACGCGCTGCGGCAGGCCCTTGCTGTAATCCAGCCGGTCCACGCCGAAGATGAGGCGGCGGCCCGTGAGGCTCTCCTTGAAGCGCTGCGCGTCCTTGCGTGCGGCAGCGGACTCGGCGGCCCGCGCGAAAGCCTCGGCATGGATGCCGACCGGGAAGACGCCGACCGGCGTATTCACCCCGTACTGCCGCATCGCGGCGGAGAGATGCTCGGCGTCTTCGGCTGTCTGCGTGCCGATCAGGTCGATGGCCTGAAGGTCGGTCAGCAGCGCCGCGGCCCGGGGCAGCGCCGCGAAGAGTGCCGGCGGCGGGAAGGGCACGTGCAGGAAGAAGCCGATCTTCTGTCGCACCCCCAGGTCGCGCAGGGCGGCGGCGAGGGGAAACAGGTGGAAATCGTGGATCCAGATCGTGTCGTCCTCGCGCAGCAGCGGCATCAGCTGCTCGGCGAAGCGGCGATTGACGGCGCGCCAGCCTTCCTCCTCAGCACGGCGGAACTGCGCGAGGCCGAAGCGGTAGTGCAGCAGGGGCCAGAGCATGCCGTTGCAGAAGCCGGTGTAGTACAGCCGGTGATCATGCGGCGTGAGGTCGATCAGCGCATGCGTGCGGTCGCCCGAGCTCGAGATGCGCGGCTCGCGCCGGTCGGAGCATTCGCCGGACCAGCCGAACCACAGCATCTCGCGGCGCTTCACGGCCTCCTGCAGCGAGACCGTGAGGCCGCCGGCCATGGGGCCGGATTCCTTCAGCGACGCGACGCGGTTCGAGACGATTACCAGGCGCGCCAAAATCCTTCCTCCCAGCTTCGGGACAGCCGCATGGCGCAGAGGATGAGGCCGACCTGCGAGTAAGTCTGCGGGAAGTTCCCCCAGAGCTGCCCGGTCTTCGGTTCCACATCCTCGGCGAGAAGCCCCACATGATTGCGCAGCGAGAGGATTTTCTCGAACAGCGCGCGCGCGTCCTCCTTGCGGCCGATCGAATGCAGCGCATCCACGAGCCAGAACGAGCACACGACAAAGGCCGTGTCCGGTACGCCGAAATCGTCCGGCAAGCCGTAGCGCAGCAGCAGCCCCTCGCGCATGAGCTCGCGCTCGATGGCCTCCACGGTCGCGACGAAGCGCGGGTCGGAGGGCGGCAGCAGGCCGATCTCGGGCAGCAGCAGCAGCGCCGCGTCCAGCCCCTCGCCCCCGAACACCTCCTGCAGGCAGCCGGAGGCCTTGTTCCAGGCGCCATCCAGGATCGCGGCCTTCAGCCGGTCGGCGCGACGCTTCCAGTCGGCCGCCTCGTCGTCGATGCGCAGATGGGCGGCGATGCGGCCGAGGCGATCCAGCGCGCCCCAGCACATGGCGGCCGAGAAGGTGTGGATGCGGGCGCGGCCGCGGTATTCCCAGAGGCCGGCATCCGGCGTCAGCGCCGCCTGCTCCGCCCGATTGCCGATCGGCACGAGGCGCCGGTACAGCGCTTCGTCGCCCGGCGAGGGCAGGCGGCGGTCGAAGAACATCATGGACGCGGCCAGGACGACCGAGCCCCAGACGTCGTTCTGCACCTGGATCGCCGCGGCATTGCCCACGCGCACGGGCCCGTCGCCCCGGAAACCCTTGAGCGCGGAGGCGACCCACTCGTCGATCGGCCCGTTCGGCACCAGCGGATAGACGGGCCGGAGCACCGCCTCCTGCTCCAGCACGGCGCCGGTGATGTAGTTGATGTAGCCCTCCATGGTGCGCGTGGCGCCCAGGCGATTCAGCGCCATCACCGTGAAGTGCGAATCGCGCAGCCAGCAGAAGCGATAGTCCCAGTTGCGCGTGGTGCCCGGTGCCTCGGGGATGGAAGTCGTCAGCGCGGCGACGATGCCGCCCGTGTCGTCATGCGCGCAGAGCTTCAGCGTGATCGCCGCGCGGATCACCGCATCCTGCCATTCGAAGGGCAAGGAGAGGCCGCGGACCCAGTCCTCCCAATACGAGGTGGTCTCGTCCTCGAACTCGCGCGTGATGCGGGCGGCGGCGCCGTCCATCGTGTCGTCCTGGCCGATCAGTATGGAGAGGGGCCGATCGAGCGCGAACTCCGTCTCGCCCAGCACGAAGCCGAGCGGCGCATCGGTGGTCACGCGAAGGGTGTCGGAGGCGCCGACGAAGCGGATGTGGTTGGAGCCGGCGCGGCCCTGCGGGATCTCCTCGCCCCAGGTGAAGCGCGGGCGGATGCGCAGCCGGATGCGCGGGCGGCCCTTCATGGGCTCGATGCGCCGCACCAGCATGGGCGGACGGAACATGCGGCCGAAGCGGCGAAAGCGCGGCATGTGGTCGGTGATGCGGACCGTGTTGCCACGGTCGTCCGAGAGCTCGGTCTCCAGGATGGCGGTGTTGCGGCGGTAGCGCTGCTCGCTGGTCGCGAAGCGGGTCAGCGAAACCTCGCAGAAGCCCCCTTCGTCGGTGCCGTCGAGCAGGCCACAGAAGACCGGGTCGCCGTCGAGGCGCGGCCAGCACATCCAGCTGACGCGGCCGTCCTTGGTGACGAGCGCGGCGACGGTGCCGTTGCCGATGGCGGCGAGATCAAGCGGTTGGGCCATGCGCATCGGCCAGTAGGGATGTGAGCCAGGCGCGGACCGCCTCGGGTTCGGGGAAGTCGTCGGGGACCCGATAGCCCATGCCGCCCAGCGCCTCGGCGGCGGCGATGCCGTCCTCGTCGGTCACGTCGTCGCCGATGAAGATGGGCAGGCGGCCGGCGAAGTTCGGCTCGCGCATGATCTGGTGCACGGCCACGCCCTTGTGAATGCCGCGCGGCTTTACCTCCCAGGCCATGGAGGCCTGGAGGATCTCGAAATCGGGCGTGGTGTTGACCAGCGAGGCGAGGAGGTCGAAGGCCGGATCGCCCTGGCTGGGCGCGCGGCGGTTGTGGAGGTCGAAGCCGGCGGGCTTCTCCTCGAAGACGATGCCCTCGTGCTGCGTGGCGAAGGCCAGCGCCTGCTTG
>JAQGHZ010000517.1 GCA_028291485.1 Rubritepida sp.
GCGGCGGCCCCGACATAGGCCAGCACCGCTTCGAAGGCGGAGAGCGGCGCGGACAGGATCTCGAAGATGGTGCCGGTGAATTTCGGGAAGTAGATGGCGATCGACGCGTTCGAGATGCTCTGCGTGAGGAGCGTCAGCATGATCAGGCCCGGGACGATGAAGGCGCCGTAGTCGACACCGCCGACCTGCTGCATGTGCGACCCGATCGCCCCGCCGAAGACGACGAAGTACAGCGCGGTCGTGATCACGGGCGTGGCGATGCTCTGCCAGAAGGTCCGGCGGGCGCGCGCGATCTCGGTGCGATAGATCGTCCAGATGCCGTTGGGGTTGATCCGGCGCATCAGGCGCGCTCCACCAGGCGGATGAAAATATCCTCGAGCGAGCTTCGCTCGGTGTCGAGATCCTTGAAGTCGATGTTCAACTCGCCGAGGCGCCGCAAGAGCCCTGGAATGCCGGTGTCCTCGGCATTGGCGTCGAAGGTATAGAGGAGCTGATGTCCGTCCGCCTGGAGTTCGAGCGGCCAATCGGCGAGCTCGGCGGGGAGGGTCGTCATGGGGTGCTGCAGCACGAGCTTCAGCCGGCGTTTGCCCAGCTTCTTCATCAACGCGGCGGTGTTCTCGACCAGCAGGAGGCGGCCCTTGTCGATGACGCCGACGCGGTCGGCCATCTCCTCGGCTTCCTCGATATAGTGGGTCGTCAGGACGATGGTGACGCCCTTGTCGCGCAGCTTGCGGACCAGCGCCCACATGTCGCGGCGCAGGTTGACGTCGACGCCGGCCGTCGGCTCGTCGAGGAACAGCAATTCGGGCTCGTGGCTCAGGGCCTTGGCGATCATCACGCGGCGCTTCATGCCGCCCGAGAGCTCGATGATTCGGCTGTCGCGCTTTTCCCACAGCGACAGGTCGCGCAGGAGCTCCTCGATATAGGCGGGATGGGGGGGCCGTCCGAAGAGGCCGCGGCTGAAGCGGGCCGTGTCCCAGACGGTGGCGAAGATATCGATCGCGATCTCCTGCGGGACGAGGCCGATGGTGGCCCGCGCCGCGCGGAAATCCCTGACGATGTCGTGGCCGCCGACGGAGACGGTGCCGGCCGTCATGGTGACGGTTCCGCAGATGATGCTGATCAGCGTCGTCTTGCCGGCGCCGTTGGGGCCGAGCAGCGCGAAGATCTCGCCGCGCTCGACCTCGAGGTCGACTCCTCCCAATGCGGTCAGGCCTGAACGGTAGTGCTTCTCGACGCCGGAGACGGAAAGAATGGAAGGCATTCGCTGGTCCCTGATGGCCACCGCAGGAGATGGTCTTGGTGGCAAGCCCGGCAACCCGCGACCGATCCTATCGCGGCTGCAGCAGCAACGCGAAGGGGGGTCCGTGACACGTTCGTGGACAGCCGCGGCGGCGACAAAGGGCGTACCCCGGAACCTGCGCCGCCGCCGCAACACCCGGCCCTCCTCCCGCGTTACATCTCCATGGCGGACATCCCCAAGGAAATCGAGTTCAAGTTCCTTCTGCCGCCGGGCTTCCGTCCGCCGAGGACGGCCATGCGCGCCATCGGCGCCAGGGGAGAGCCGGAGCCCCGGCAGGAGGAGACCACCTATTTCGACACCGCCCGGGGCGCTCTGCGCCGGGCCGGCGTCAGCCTGCGCATCCGCCGCCAGGGCGGCGGGCGCGTGCAGACGGTCAAGGCCGCCGGCGACGGCGGGGCCTTCGCGCGCGGCGAGTGGGAAACGGCGGTCCGGCACGGCGAGCCGGCCCGCGAGGACCTCGCGGGAACGCCGGCCGCCAAGCTGCTGGCCCGGAAGGATGCGCTGCTGCCGGTCTTCGCCACCGAGATCTCCCGGCGCGGTCGAGATGTGCCTGGACCAGGGCACCATTCGCGCCGGCGAGGCCAGGCTGCCGGTCTCGGAGATCGAGCTCGAGCTCAAGCAGGGCGAGTTGACGGCCCTGGTGGCCGCCGCCCTCAGCCTCCACCACATGCTGCCGCAGGCCGTGCTCTCGGTGGACAGCAAGGCCAGCCGCGGCTGGCAGCTCCGCACCGGCGAGCACGGTCCGGCCGCCAAGGCCGACGACCTCGATCTGCCGGAGGAGGTGCCCGTGGCGGAGGCCTTCGGGCAGGTGCTGGGCAACTGCCTGTCGCAGTTGTTGGCGAACCAGGCCGCGGTGCTCGCCGGCGATGCCGAAGGGGTGCATCAGATGCGGGTCTCGATCCGTCGGATGCGGGCCGGGCTGCGGCTCTTCCGCCCGCTGCTGCGGCGCGAGGCGCTGGCGGAGATCGAGGAGGAGCTGAGGCAGCTCGGCCGCGTGCTGGGCGCGGCGCGCGACTGGGACGTCTTCGCGGACGAGACCCTGCCCGCGGCGAAGCCGGAGCTGGGCGGAAGGAATGCCGCCGCCATGCGCGAGGCGGCCGAGGCGGAGCGCCAGGCCGCCCACGCGGTCGTCGTGGCGGCTCTGAACGCGCCCGGCTTCACCGGGCTGATGCTGCGCCTGGTCGAGGCGCGTATCGATCCGGCGCCACTGCTCCGTCCGAATTGCGACGCGGCGCCCCTGGAAGAGGAGGTCTCGGCGCTGCTCGCGCGGCTGCAGAGAAAGGCCAGGAAGCGGGGCCGCGGGATCGCAAAGCGTTCGCCGGAGGAACTGCACGGCTTGCGCAAGTCCCTGAAGAAGCTGCGCTACGGCACCGAGTTCCTGCGCGGCGTCCTCAAGGCCAAGAGGGCCAGGCGCTTCCTTCATGGGCTGAAGGACCTGCAGACGCAGCTAGGCGCCATGAACGATGCCGCCGTCGCGGCGCAGCTCGCGGAGACGCTTCGCCACCGGCATGGCGCGATGGACATCGCCGCGACGCGCCTCGCCCACCGTGTCGGGCGCGAACGGGAGGAGGCGCATTCCGCCCTGCCCAAGGCATGGAAGCGCTTCCGCAAGGCCGAGCTGCCGGCGTAACGGCTAGCCGGGCTGCAGCCACCACGGCGGGGATCATGATGGCGCCGATGGCCGCCGTGGTCGCCGGCGCCGAGCCGGAGATGGCGGAGAAGACCAGCGCCGCCGGCACCGTCACGATGGCGAGCCCGCCAGCAGGAAGAGCGGGATGGCCAGCAGGCTGAAGGCTTGCGATCCCGCGATGAATTGCTGCGCCAGGAAGGCCGGCTCGATGTCGGCCACCACAGGGTCGGCCCGGCGGCGTAAAGACGGGAGTCCCCATACGCGGCCGCGTCGAATGCGCAGTCATGGTCGCCCCGATGGCCTTGCCCCGGGCGCGCGGGCCTGCATGCTAGGGGGATGGCCCATGCTCTCGACACCGCCCCCGCCCTCCTCCGCAATTCCGAGCTCGACACGCCCGCGATCCGACAGGCGCGCATCGACCTCGCCGCCTGCTTCCGCATGGCCGCGAAGCTCGGGCTGCAGGAGGGCATCTGCAACCATTTGAGCTTCGTCGTGCCCGGGCATGACGACCTGATGCTGGTGAATCCCTATGGCTACGCCTTCGCCGAGGTCACCGCCTCGAACCTCGTGATCTGCGATTTCCAGGGGCGCGTGGTGGCGGGCAAGGGCGTGCCGGAGGCGACGGCCTTCTACATCCACGCCCGCGTCCACATGAAGCACGCGCGCGCCAAGGCGGCCTTCCACACGCATATGCCGAACGCCACGGCGCTCTCGATGCTGGAGGGCCCGCCGCTGGTCTGGGCCGGGCAGACGGCGCTGAAGTTCTACGGCCGCACCCTGGTGGACGAGGACTACAACGGCCTGGCGCTGGACGAGCGGGAGGGCGACCGGATCGCGGATTCGCTGGGCGATGCGGACATCGTCTTCATGAAGAACCACGGCGTGATGGTGGTGGGCCCGAGCATCGCCGAGGCCTGGGACGACCTCTACTACCTGGAGCGCGCGGCCGAGGTGCAGCGGCTGGCGATGGCGACGGGACGGGTGCTCAAGCCGGTGCCGGAGGCGATCGCGCGGGCCACCTATGAGCAGATGCGCGAGGGCGATCGCGAGAGCGCCTTCCTGCACCTGGAGAGCATCAAGCGGCAGCTCATGAAGGAGCAGCCGGACTTCGCGGATTGATCAGCGGCAGGTCTGCCCGCCGATTCCGTTGGAAGTGCAGCTGAAGGGCCGGCCTCCAACCGTGCCGCGGGTGTTGCCCAGCGCGTCGCGCTGGCTGATGACGGGCTCGTTGCCGATCCGGCCCGTGGTGTTGCCGAAACGGTCGGTCTGCGCCTGGAAGTTCTGCTCGCCGATCCGGCCCGTGGTCATGCCGTTGCGCGTGAGGCTCTGCACCGGCGCGCCACCGATCCGGCCGGTCGTGGTGCCGAAGCGGTCGGTCTGCACCTGCGCCAGGGCCAGGGCGGGCGTGGCGAGGAGCAACGTCAGGGCGAGCAGAAGGGGCATGATACACTCGAACGCGCCCGTCGCCCGGATGGTTGCTACGGCCCCTGGTCCAGCCCGGCCCGCAGCGCCTGGCCCTCCGCGCTCGCCGGATCCACCAGCCCCTCGCGGAGGAACAGGTCGATCAGCACCAGGTTCACGTTGAACTTCACGTCGTCCGTCTCGCGCACCACCTCCAGCAGCCGCGCGACGGGCCAGAGCTCGAAGCGCTCCACCTCGTCGTCGTTGGGCGTGGGGAGGAAGCTCTGGGGTAGCTCCAGGTCGAAGACGTGCAGCACGTCGCGCCGCAGGCCCTCGTTGTTGGTGAGGATGTAGGAGAGCCGGCCCGCCCGCCGCGCCGTGACCGCCAGCTCCGGCGGCAGCGAGGCCTCCTCGCCGGCCTCCTTCAGCAGCGTCTCCTCCGCCGTCAGCCCGGCCGGGATGCCGCCGGCGACGAGGTTGTCCACCTGCCCCGGCGCCACGGCCTTGTCCTTCGCGCGGATGCCGACCCAGACGTGCAGCCCGTCGGCCCGCCGCACCAGCCCATTCAGGTGCACGCCCTGGCCGATGATGCCGAATTGCGGAATCAGCCCCCGATCCAGCGTGCCGAGCACCGGGCCGTT
>JAQGHZ010000521.1 GCA_028291485.1 Rubritepida sp.
GACCTCGGGCGGCTCCGGCGAGGGCGGCGCGGGTACGTTCACCGGGGCGCGCGGCGCCGGGGTCTCGCCCTGCGCGGTTTCGGAGGGGGCGATGAACTCCACCTCCATCGCCTGCTCGCGCGGCTCCTCGATCTTGCGTCGATCGAAGTCGAGCAGGATCAGCGCGAGCACCAGCAGGTGCGCGGCGAGGGATGCGCCGACCCAGAGGCGGAAGCGCCCGTCATCCATGGGTCAGCGCGGCGCCGTGCCTCGCGATGGGGGATTCGCGGCGGGAGCGGGGGCGCGGGGGGCAGCGCCGGAGGGAGCAACACTGGGAGCAACACTGGGAGCAACACTGGGAGCGCCGCCGGGGCGGGCGCCCGTGGGATTGGCCTGCTCGGCCAGCAGGGCGACGCGGGTGAAGCCGCCCGCGCTGATCGTTCCCATGACCTCCATGACGCGGCCATAGGTGATGCCGCGGTCGCCGCGCACGAAGATGCGGCGCTCCGGCTGGCCCGGCTGCTGGGTCTGGCCGATGGCCTGGAGTTGCTGGACGAGGTTCTCCAGCTGGACCTCGGTCTCCTGCAGGAAGATGCGCCCCTCGGGGTTCACGCTGATGGTCAGCGGCTCCTGCTCCTGGTTCAGCGGCTGGGCCGTGGTCTTGGGCAGGTCCACCGGCACGCCGGAGGTCATCATCGGCGCGGCCACCATGAAGATGATGAGCAGCACCAGCATGACGTCCACCATCGGCGTCACGTTGATCTCGGCCATGGGGCGGTAGCGGGCGCCCACCCCTCGCTTCATGATCGGCCCGGCCATGATGCGCTACTCCGCCGCCGCCGAAGGCGCGGCGGCGAGGCGCGCCTGGGCCGCGGCCTCGGTCTGGCGGGCCAGGATGGCGCCGAACTCGGAGGCGAAGCTCTCCAGGCGCCCGGCGAACTTGGCGAATTTCGACGACAGCATGTTGTAGATCAGCACCGCCGGGATGGCGGCCACGAGACCCATGGCCGTGGCGAAGAGCGCCTCGGCGATGCCGGGCGCCACGACCGCGAGGTTGGTGTTCTGCATGCCCGCGATGGCGGTGAAGCTGTTCATGATGCCCCAGACCGTGCCGAAAAGGCCCACGAAGGGCGCGGCCGAGCCGGTGGAGGCGAGGAAGGTCATGCGCTTCTCCAGCCGCTCCATCTCGCGGTGGATGGTGACGGACATGGCCCGCTCCACCCGCTCGCGCGTGCCGGCCACCATGAAGGCACCCGCGCCGGCGGCCGTGCTGGCATGCCACTCGCGCATGCCGATGACGAAGACGGCGGCCATGGGATGCGAGGGGTGCTCGCCCTGGGCGCGGTAGAGCTCGTCCAGGCTGCCGCCGCGCCAGAAGCGGTCCTCGAACTCGTCGGCCTCCTTGCGGGCGCGGGCGAGGCTCGTGAACTTCTCGAAGGCGATCGCCCAGACATAGATGCTGGCCAGCACCAGCAGGACCATCACCACCTTCACGATCCAGTCGGCCTGTATGAACAGGCTGAGGAGCGAGAGGTCGTGGGCCGCGGCGAGGGGCGCGGTGGTGACGGAGTTCAAGGGGCAAGGCCTCCTAAGGTCGTTTCAGCCAGCGGGTCGGTCACGAGGGCGGACCGGGCGCGCAAGGCACCCAGCCAGGGTTCAGGCAGACGGCGCGGTGCCAGTGTCTCCGCATCCACGCAGGCGAGCTTCACGTCGAGCCATGCTAGCCTTTCCTCCCCTCTCCAGACCTCCTGCAGGAGCAGCAGACTGGCGGATGCGCGTCGGATGAGCGTGACCATCGTCACCTCGTCGTCGAGTCGCGCGGGCCGTGCATACTCCACCGTGACGCGCCGCACCACCATGAAGCAGCCATGTAACCGCTGCATGTCGGCGTGGGGCAGGCCCATGTCGCGGAGGGATTCGGTGCGGGCGCGCTCGGCCCAGCGTAGATAAGTGGCGTGATAGGCCACGCCGCCGGCATCCGTGTCCTCGTAGTAGACGCGGATGTTCATGCGGTGGGCCAGATCCGTCGCTCGATCCGTCATGGGGGCGGATCCAGCAGGTCGGGCTGGAGCTGCGTGCCGGCCGGCGGGGCCAGGCCCAGGTGCCGCCAGCCCGGCTCGCCGAGCATACGGCCGCGCGGCGTGCGCAGGACGAGGCCCTCTTGGATGAGGAAGGGCTCGACCACGTCCTCGAGCGTGTCCCGGCTCTCGGAGAGCGCGGCGGCGAGGGTCTCGACGCCGACGGGCCCGCCATTGTGGTGCTCGGCGATGCGGCGGAGGTAGCGCCGGTCCATGGCGTCGAGGCCCTTGGCATCGACCTCAAGCCGGGCCAGCGAGGCGTCGGCCATGGCGCGGTCGGCCACCTTGCCCTCGACCACGCAGAAGTCGCGCACGCGGCGCAGCAGGCGGCCGGCGATGCGAGGGGTGCCGCGGCTGCGGTTGGCGATCTCGCGCGCGCCCGCCTCGGCCAGCGCGAAGCCCAGCTTTTCCGCGCCGCGCCGGACGATGCGGAACAGCTCCTCGGGCGTGTAGAGGTTCAGGCGCAGCGGGATGCCGAAACGGTCGCGCAGCGGCGTGGAGAGCAGGCCCGAGCGCGTCGTCGCGCCGACCAGGGTGAAGGGCGGCAGATCGATGCGCACGGTCCGCGCCGCCGGCCCCTCGCCGATGATGAGGTCGAGCTGAAAATCCTCCATCGCCGGATAGAGCGTCTCCTCTATGGCGGGCTGAAGGCGATGGATCTCGTCGATGAAAAGCACGTCGCGCGGCTGCAGGTTGGTCAGGATGGCCGCGAGGTCGCCGGCGCGCTGGAGCACCGGGCCGGAGGTGGCGCGGAAGCCCACGCCCATCTCGCGCGCGACGATCTGGGCCAGCGTCGTCTTGCCCAGACCGGGAGGGCCGTGAAGCAAAACGTGATCGAGGGCCTCACCCCGGGCCGAAGCGGCCTGGATGAAGACGGACAGGTTCTCCCGGAGCAGCTTTTGCCCGGTGAATTCCGAGAGGAGCTGGGGGCGCAGGGAGGCCTCGCCGAGATCCTCCTCCTGGCGTGCGCCGCTGGTGACGCGCTCGCCGCTCATGGGCGCCTCCGCTCATCGGCGGCGGTCATCGCGCCGACTCGCGCAGGGCCACGGTGATCAGCGCGTTCAGCTCCGCGCCCTCGCCGAGCTTCGCCTTCGCCCGCGACACGGCCCGCTCGGCCTCCGGCCGCTTGAGGCCGAGGTTCAGCAAGGCGCTGACCGCATCCGCCTCGGGTGTCTCCGGCGCGGCCGGCGTCACGGCCGCACCGCTGCCATCGGCTTCCGGAGTCGCGCGGCCCACGGCCCATTTCTGCATCGCCGGCTCGTCGATGATGCGGTTGGCGGTGGCGGCACCCAGGCCCTTCACCTCGGAGAGCCGCTTGCGCTCCTTGGCGGCGATGGCCGTGGCGAGCTGGTCCGGCGCGAGGCCCGACAGCACCAGCAGCGCCTTCTGCGGGCCGACGGTCTTCACCTCGTTGAGCGCCCGGAAGGCCTCGCGCTCGCTCGCATCGAGGAAGCCGTAGAGGGTGATGGCGTCCTGGCTGACCCGCGTCTCGACCAACAGCTTCTGGACGCCGTCCTTCGCCGTCAGCCGGTCCAGCGTCTTGCGCGAGCACGCGACCAGATAGCCGACGCCGTTCACGTCGAGCACGCAGCCGCCGTCCTGCGTCGATTCCACGAAGCCTTTGAGCGCGGCGATCATGCCCGCCTCCGAGGGCCGAAGGCGCGCTTGCGCCGTAGGGCTGCATCGGCGGCGATCATGCCTGCCTCCGATGGCCGGAGGCGCGCTTGCGCCGGAGGGCTGAATCGGTGGCGATCATGCTTGCCTCCGATGGCCGAAGGCGCGCTTGCGCCGGAGGGCTGAATCGGCGGCGTTCATGCCTGCACCAACTTCGCGAGCATCAGGCGCGAGCCCCGGTGATGCGCGTGGCAGATGGCGATGGCCAGCGCATCCGCCGCATCCGCCCGCTTCAGCACCGCGCCGGGCAGGAGCCGCTTCACCATGTCCTGCACCTGGATCTTGTCGGCATGGCCGGTGCCGACGACGGCGCGCTTCACCTCCATCGCCTGGTATTCCGCGACCGGCAGCCCGGCCAGCGCCGGCACCAGCAGCGCCACGCCGCGCGCCTGGCCGAGCTTCAGCGCGGCGGCGGGATTCTTGTTGACGTAGGTGTGCTCGATCGCCGCCTCGTCCGGCGTCCATTCGCCGATGAGATGCGAGAGCCCGTTGTGGATCAGCACCAGCCGATGCGCGAGCTCGTCGCCGGCGGAGGTGCTGATGGCGCCGGCCGCGATGTAGCGCAGGTGCGAGCCCGCGCTCTCGATCACGCCCCAGCCCGTATGGGTCAGGCCGGGGTCGATTCCCAGAACGCGAATCGCGGAGTTGCCGGCCGGCCGATTCACGCGCCGCTCCCCGGCGCTGCGCGCCTGCGGGGCTCTGCGATCGGAGGCTTGTCGGCCGGCCGATTCACGCGCCGCTCCTCGGCGCTGCGCGCCTGCGGGGCTCTGCGATCGGACGTGGTGCCAAGCTAATCCGCAAGCTTCGCCAGGACGGCGTCGCTCACCTCGAAATTGGCATAGACCTGCTGCACGTCGTCATGGTCGTCGACCAGGTCGATGAACTTCAGAACGGCGGCCGCGCCCTCCTCGTCCAGTTCGACGGTGAGGTTGGGCTTCCACTCCAGCCGCGCGGCCTGGGCGTCGCCGAAGCGCGCCTCCAGCGCGTCGCGCACGGTGTTGAGGTCCTCCGGCGCGGCCAGGATCTCGTGGCCTTCCTCGGTGCTGGAGACGTCCTGCGCGCCAGCCTCGATGGCGGCTTCGAGCATCGTATCGGCATCCGCCACACCGGCACCGAAGCGAACGGCTCCCACGCGGTCGAACTGGAAGGCGACCGTCTCGCCCATCGCGCCGCCATGCTTGCTGAACAGGGAGCGCAGGTCGCTCGCGGTGCGATTGCGGTTGTCGGTCAGCGCCTCGACGATGACGGCCACCCCGGCCGGGCCGCGGCCCTCATAGCGGATCTCGGCGTAATCCTCGCCGGAGCCGGCGCCGCTGGCCTTCTTGATGGCGCGGTCCACCGCATCCTTGGTCATATTGGCCAACCGCGCGGCAACCAAAGCGACGCGCAGGCGCGGGTTGTGGGCGGGATCCGGCATGCCGGCCTTGGCGGCCACCGTGATCTCGCGCCCGATTCGCGCAAAGGCGCGGGCGCGCTTGGCGTCCTGCCCGCCCTTGCGGTGCATGATGTTCTTGAACTGCGAATGCCCAGCCATGGCTTCTTCAGAGATTGGTTGAAGTTTTTCCATATAGCGTCGGGCCGCGAGTTTCGCCACCATGGGGCCATGGACACGCATGCCATGGTCACCAACCCCCACGCCGTCACGACCGCGGAGGGCCTGGAGGCCATCTACGGCCACCCCTCCGAGCTCGCCGCCAACAAATCGACGGACCGACTCGATCCGACGACGCTGGCCTTCATCGCTGCCAGCCCCTTTTGTCTCCTGGGCACGCAGGGGCGAAAGGGCAACCACATCACGCCGCGCGGCGACGCGCCGGGCTTCGTCGTGGCGCTGGACGAAAAGCGCCTGATGATACCGGACCGGAAGGGCAACAACCGGCTGGACGGCTATCACGACATCCTCGAGGACAACCGGGTCTCGGTGCTCTTCCTCGTTCCGGGGATGGGCGAGACCATGCGCGTGCACGGCACGGCCACCATCTCGATCGACCCGGAACTGCGCGCACGCTGTATCGCCCAGGAGAAGGTGCCGACCACCGTGCTGATCGTGGAGGTCCGCGAGATCTTCATGCAATGCGCCAAGGCGATCATGCGCTCCGACCTCTGGGACGGTCGCAAGAAGGCGGCAGGCGTGCCGACCATGGGCGCCCTGCTGCTGGCCCACAAGAAGAACGGCATGGACCCGGCTGCCTATGATTCCGTGGCCGAGGAACGGCTGCGGGCCAATATGTACTGAGGGCTCACGCGGAATCGACATTCACCACCGGGAGCCGGCTGAATGGCGATCCGCCCTATGCCTCGCCCGTCACCATCCGCGCCGTCGCGACGAAGCTGCGCGGGCCGTCGGCGCCCCAGGCGCGGCGCAGCGCCCCTTCCAGGCGCGACCGCGCCGGCGCCTCCAGCCCGGTAGCGAAGGCGCCCACGAAGCCCTGCCCCGCGAGCCAGGGTTGCCACCAATCCTCGAAGCCGGAAAATTCCTGTCGGATCGCGATGTCGCGCTCCTGCACCTTGCCGATCCCGGCCGCCTCGAAGACCGCGCCCAGCCGGCCCGGCGTGCCGATCGGGTCGGCCCAGTGCTTGTCCCGCCAATCCGCGCCCTCGCGCAGCACCACGGCCGCTGTGTCCGCGAAGAGCCGCAGGAACGGAAAGCCGCCGGCGAAATCCCACATGGCCGTGGCGACCATGCCCCCCGGCCGTGTGACCCGCGCCATCTCGCGCGCCGCCTTCAGCGGATCGGGCACGAAGGCGAGGACCAGCAGCGCCAGCGTCGCGTCCTGCGAGCCGGTCGGCAGCGGCAGCGAGGCGATATCGCCTCGCTCGAAGCGAGCCTGCGGCATGGCGACGCGGGCCGCCTCGACATAGGCTTGGCCGAGATCGACGCCCGTCACCTTCGCCGTCGGATCGCGCGCCAGGAGGGCGGCGCTCAGCGCGCCGGTGCCGCAGCCGGCATCCAGCACGCGCAGGCCCTCGGGCAGCGCGAGCGCATCGAGGAAGGGTTCCGCCAGCCGGCGGCTCCAGCGGCCCATGCTCAGCTCATAGGCGGCGGCGTCCGTGGCGACGTATTCGACCGAGGTGTTCATGGCGCGCGCGTATACCGGAAGTTGCAATGCGTGGCACCGGACATGATCGTCTGGGTGCGCTCCAGCTTCATCTTGGGGTCGTAGCCCTCGCAAAAGGCGCCGTCGCGGTTGCAGGAGAGCACGGCGCCGAGCTTGCCGAGGCCCATCTCGCGATAGCTCTCGGCATAGCGGCAGCGCGTGACGTTGAAGTCGAAATGCTCCGCATCCTCGCGCAGCACCTCGATAACAAGTGCGTCGTCCAGCTTCCAGCGCTCCATGAGCTCGGCGAAATGGGCGATGCTGGGCTCCGGCGCTTCCTTGGCCATGGTGGCGCCGGTCTGGCGCGCGAGCCTGACGATGGCGCTGGTGAGGATGGCCGTCGCCTGCTCCTCGCCGAGCGTCGCCGCCATCTCCTCGAATATGCCCTTGGCGAAGGCCGCCTCGATCCGGCGCTGCTCGAGGATGGACACGGTCATGGGCGGAACTCCTGGACGCTGGTGCCTCAGGCTAGCCCCGTCCAGAACCGCAACTCCAGCCCCTCGCCGCGGAAGCCCGTGCCGGCATGCCAGCGCATGGGCCAGTCGATGCGCTCCGGTCCCCAGGAGGCAGCGGAGCGGAGCGAGTTCCAGGGCGCGTCCGGGCTCGTGCGGCAGAGCACGCCGCCGGGGCCCATGCCGCCATGCAGCAGCAGCTCCAGCGCGAACGCCTCACCCGCGCCGAGGGCCGGGCCGAACCAGTAGCTCGGGCTGCGTCCCGGCGCGGCGGCGAGGATGACGCAGAGCCGCTGCTCCGGCCCGCGCAGCCCGATCCAGACGGTGGGAAGGCGCCCTTCGGTGCCGGCGGCAAGGAGCGCCTGCGCGGCACCGGCATGTCCGGAGGCCGCACGGCCGCGCAGGCTCAACGCCACGAGGCGCGGAGACGGATGGGCGGCCGTGGCCCCGGTGAACGGCGCTTCGTTCTCGCCCCACGGCAGGACCTGCCACGTCGCGGCCGGCGGCAGACGCAGGGGCCAGCTCAGCCCTTCCCGCGCGCGGCCGGAATCGTCGAGCACCTCGTAGCGCAGCCCTTCCGCATCGAGCGCCGCATGCAGCGCGTGCAGATACTCCACGCCCTCCGGCATGCGATGGCCGGTCCCCGCGCCGCCGGTCGTCACCTGCAGCACGCCCCGATGCACCTGCACGTCGAAGGCCAGGATGTGGCTGCACAGATAGGCGAGCACATCGCCCTCCACGAGCGCGTCCCAAAACGCCTCGCGGCAGCCCGGCCCGATCTCGCGCTGCCAGTCGCCGGAGAATCCGTTGACGGGAAAGGCCGGGTGATGGCCGAGCACCAGCCGGTGCCGCGCGTCGCGATGACGATGCAGTTCCTCGCGCAGCCATTCGGTCTCGACCTGGCCCTCGCCGCCGAGGCCGGTCCAGAGCGTGTGCACGAAGATCATCGCGAGGTCGCCGCGCCGGACGGAATAGCTCAGCCCCTCCTGCCCCGGCGGCCCGTTGCGCGGGAGGTGCGGCAGCGCCGCACGGAAGACGGCCTCGCTCATCGCGTCGTAGGCGGTGTGGTTGCCGGTGGTGTGGAAGACCGGGATGCCACGCGCCCATGCCATCTCGACCTCGAGGAAGTGGCGCCACTGCGCGCGCAGCTCCTCGGCCGAGGCGGTCAGCCCGATCACCTCGTCGCCGGGGAAGAGGATGAATTCCGGCGGCGGCGATAGACGCGCCAGGACCGTGTTCACCCGTGCGAAATCCGCGGCGTGCGGCGCAAGCGGAACGCCGGAGCAGGCATCGGCGTAGAGCACGAAGCGATGTCCCTCGCCTCTCGGTTCGAGCGCCGCGATCACGGAGGGGCGTTGCCTCGCGGCAGCCACCGATATCCCGCGATCCCGATCACCAGCGAGAAGCCCAACAGGAGAAAGCCCACGCGGTAGCCCTGCTCGCCCACGCCCACCAGCGCCACGGCCCCGCCCACCACCGCCGGCAGCAGCGCCGAGCCCAGCACCTGCCCGAGATTCACCGTGGTGATGCCGCGCCCCACCATGTGCTCCGGGAAGAGCGCGCGCCCCTGCGCCACCAGCAGGATCGAATAGGTCGAGAAGAAGCAGGAGATCATCAGCAGCACGATCGCCGTCCAGAGCGGGATGCCGGGCCAGGCGGCCAGCACGGTCATGGTGATGATTACGATCACCGCCGAGGTGATCACCGCCGGCTCGCGCCCCAGATTCCGTTCGAGGAAGGGCAGCGCGAGCTGCCCGCAGGGCACCGTCAGCCCCATCGCGAGCAGCACCGAGCCGCGCCCCGCCGCATCCAGCCCGTGCACGTCATAGAGGTAGGGGCCGGCCCAGAGGGTCAGCAGCGTCGCCATCACCGCATAGGCGAAGCAGTGCATGGAGAGGATCCGCAGCAGGCCCGGCGTCTTCCAGACGACGAACTGTCCGGCCAGCACCTCGCCCAGCGTTTCCTTCGCCGGCTCGCGCAGGACCATGCCCGGCGGCGCATCCGCCGCGAACCGCCACCACGCCGCGCCGACCACGACCGTCAGCGCCGCCGAGATCAGATAGGCGCCCCGCCAGCCCACGAGGCCCGAGGCCAGGGCCAGCGGCGCGCCGGCAGCCAGGATGCCCACCTGGCTCCAGGCGAAGATGCCGCTCATCGCCTTGGTCAGGCCGGGTCCCGCATGCCATCGCCCGGCCAGCACCACCGCCGACATGAAGCTCGCCGCGCAGCCGAGGCCGAGCACGAAGCGCGCGGCCAGGAATTGCGGGCCGTCCTGCGCCAGCGCCTGCGCCACCGAGCCGATCACGGCCAGCGCGGTGAGCCAGGTCACCAGCCGGCGCGGGCCCAGGCGGTCGAGCCCCACGCCCACCGGCAATTGCGCCACCAGGAGCGCCAGGAAGAAGGCGGTGTTGGCGGTTCCCAGGGCCGCGGGGCCGAGATGGAGCTCCGCCGCCAGCTCCGGCGCGACGACGCCCACCGCCGCGCGGTGAAACTGCGAAACCGCCGTCATGGCGGACATGGCCGCGCCTACGCGTACAACAGGATTCATGGGGCAACAGGATTCATGCGGCGATGCCGAACTCCGCGGAGAGCGCCCGGGCCCCTTCCGGCGTGCAGGCCAGCCGCCGGCGCTGGAGGAGGTCGGTCGCCAGGGGCTCGATGCGGGTGAGCCAGAGGCGCCGCGTCATCATCGAGGTGATCTCGCGCCCCAGCCCGCCGGAGAGATGCGGCCGGCGCTCGGACCAGTCCATGCAGTCGCAGGCGAAGCGCGGGGCACGGCGGGCGGCGGCGAGGTCCACGCCGAGCTTCTCCAGGCGTGCCTCGCCGGACCCGGTCGCAGCCCAGCCGCCCGGGGCAGCCGCGATCCAGCCGTCGCCGGTCAGGCGTTCGTGCAGCGCCACGCCGATCCGCCCGGCCACGTGGTGCCAGCAGAGCCGCGCCTGCCGGAAGGCGTCGCCATGCGGCCAGGATTTGCGCGGGCTGACCTGGGGCAGCGCCATCAGCGTCTCGAGCGCCGAGGCCACCTCCTCGCCGGCCAGCCGGTGGTAGCGGTGCCGCCCTTGGGCGTGGACCGAGACCAGTCCCGATTCGACCAGCGCCTTCACCTGGGCGCTGGTGGCGGCCGCGCCGATTCCGGCCACGCGCGCCAGCTCGCCCGCGGTGAGCGCCTCGCCGGGCAGCAGGGCCTGCAGCATGGCGGCGCGCGAAGGGTCGCCGATGAGATTGGCGATGGTGGCAAGGTTGGACATCACGGCTCCTGCTCCGATCCTATCGGGTTTCAGGGCGGTAACCTACCTCCCCCACCTGTCCGGACGTTTCGGCGCCCACCGAAGCCCGGCCCGGCTCGCCGTGGGGCCGATTTGCGGTCAGGATGCCGCATGTCCCGGATTTTCCTCACGATCCTCCTCCTCTTCGCCACGGTTCCGCTCCAGGCCGCCGAGATCAAGCTCGCCACCTGGAACATCGCCTGGCTGACCCTGCGCCCGGCCGGTGACCGCGCCCTGCCGCGCGACCTCACGCCCCGTCAGCCGGGGGACTTCACCCGCCTCGCCGACTACGCCCGCCGCCTCGACGCCGACATCCTGGCGCTGCAGGAGGTGGATGGCCCGGGGGCCGCCGC
>JAQGHZ010000534.1 GCA_028291485.1 Rubritepida sp.
CAGCGGCGGCGCAGGAGCGCGTCGATGGAATCCAGCCCCTCGCCGAGGAGGCGATGATGGCGACGCCCACGCGCCGCGAGCAGCCGCGCATTCCCTTCGGCAACCTCGTGGAGCGCGGCCTGGTCGCGGCCGGCGAGGCGCTGACCGACCGGCACCGGCGCTGGACGGCGACGGTGCTCGCCGACGGCACGGTGAGTTGCGGCACGGCGCGTGGCTCGATCCATGCGGTGGGGGCGGCGGTGCAGGAGGCGCCTTCCTGCAACGGGTGGACCTTCTGGCACCTCCTGCAACGCGACGGGTCGCTGAAGCTGCTGGATGTCTTCCGGACCGAACTGGCGGGCTGACACAAAGATTAAAAAATCCAAATTTAGAGACAAAATCCAATAAATAAACAAAACGGACCTTGAGCACAATTCCAGGTTTCATTTAGCGGGATGATATGTATAAAGACGGCAGGCAAAACCCGCCTGTGTAAGGAATTTGAGAATGTCGCAACGTTCCGAGATTCATCGTGGCCAGATCCTTCGTGGCGAAATCGTCCTGAACGCCCTTCGCTTCACGCTCCTGGCGGCGACCGCCGCCCTGGTCGGCGTCCTGGGCCATGTCGCCTGGAAGATCATCTCCGCCTGATCCGAACCGGGGAGCCTCCTCTGCCTGGAGGCGTCGTGCTTCGGGCACAAATCCCCGGTATCCAGGGCTGATGCCGGCCAGACGCATCGCCCTTTTTCTCTTCGGTGCCCTGTTCTGCGGCACCATGGGCCTGACGGTCTTCCGCCTCCTGGCCTCCGAGGGCGTTTCGCCGCTCGACGCCGCCTTTCTGGCGGCGCTTCTCCTCCTGACTCCCTGGATCGCGCTGGCCTCCGGCAATGCGCTGATCGGGCTGGCCATCCTCCTCCTCACGCCCGACCCGCCGGCCCATGTGGTGCCGGCGATGCGCGGGTTGCGGCCCGGCGCGCCGCGGGGGCGCACGGCCATCGCCCTCTGCCTGCGCAACGAGGAGATGGTGCCGGTGCTCCGGCCGTTGGGCCCGCTGCTCGACGGGCTGGCCGCCGAACACTTTCATCTGTGGTTCCTCTCCGACACGCAGGATCCCGGCTTCCGGCGGGACGAGGATGCCGCCGTCGAGCGCTTCCGCGCGGCCCGGCCCGCCGATGCCGGGCGCATCCATCTCCGCCGCCGCTCCCACAACGCCGGCTTCAAGGCCGGCAACGTGATGGAGTTCCTCGACGCCGAGGGCGCGGGTTACGACTATCTCCTCTGCCTCGATGCGGATTCCGTGATGACGCCGGCGGCCGTGCTGAAGCTGGTCGCGGCCCTGGAGGCCGACCCGAACATCGCCATCCTTCAGCAGCTCATCGTCGGGCGTCCCGTGGCGGCGCCGTTTCCGCGGCTCTCCCAATTCGGCATGCGCGCGGGCATGCGCACCTGGGCGACGGGGCAGGGGTGGTGGCAGGGGCCGAAGGGGCCCTATTGGGGCCACAACGCCCTGATCCGCATCGCGCCCTTCCGCGAGCACGGGAAGCTGGAGACCCTGCCGGACGGCTCCGCGATCCTCAGCCATGACCAGGTGGAGGCGATCCGGCTGCACGGCGCCGGCTGGGGCGTCTGGTGCCTGCCGGAGGAGGAGGGGAGCCTCGAGGGCAATCCGCCGGCCCTGCCGGAATTCATGGCGCGCGACCTGCGCTGGGCCGCGGGCAACATGCAGTATCTTTCCCTGTTGCGGCTGCCGGGGCTGGACGCGATGTCGCGCTTCCAACTGCTGCAGGCGATCCTGCTTTTCCTCTGCGCGCCGCTCTGGGGGCTGGCCTTCGCCCTGGCCGTCGCGATCGCCGCGACAGGCGGTTTCGATGCGGTGCCGACGGCGGGCCTGGTCCTGCTGATGCTGCTCTTCTGGCTCGGGCAGCACGCGCCGAAGCTGGCCGGCTATCTGCAACTCCTGGCCCAGCCCGCTCAGGCGGCCCGCTATGGCGGGCGGGGAGCGGTGCTGGCGGGGGCGGGCGCGGAAATCCTGTTCACGACGCTGCTCTCGCCCATCGGCACCTTCAACAAGGCGCGCTTCCTCCTGGCGCTGCCCTTCGGAGCGCGGGTGGGATGGAGCCCGCAGAACCGCGCGGACCGCGGCGTCTCCTGGGGCGACGCGGCGCGGCTGCTCTGGCCGCAGACGCTGGCAGGCCTCGTCGCCTTCGGTGTGCTGGCGGCGACGGCGCCCTGGGCGACGGGGTTTGCCCTGCCCTGGGCGGGCGGCCTTCTGGTGGCGATCCCCTTCTGCGTCGGGAGCTCGTCGCCGCGGATGGCGCGCTGGCTGGTGAAGCGTGGCGTGGCCGCGACGCCGGAGGAGATTCAGGCCTCCAGGCGGCCCGGTTCCAGCGACGCATAGATGTCGCCGCTATTGGCCTCGGCCGGCAGCGCGGCCAGCCACACCGCCATCGCCCCGGCGGCGATCGGCGCCGCGAATTCCCAGCGCATGCTCTCGCCGAGGCAGGCGTTGAAGGCGCCGTAGCCCAGCGCCGTCAGGCGATCGAGGCAGGCCAGCGCCACCTCGCGCTGGATGGTGGTGAACTCGAAGGACAGCGCACGGGGCGTCACGGAGAGGCCGGCCAGCACCTCCGCCTCCCAGCCTTCGACGTCGATCTTCACGAAATCGGGCCGGCCGTGGGCGGCGACGAGCGCATCCAGCGTGGTGCGGGGCAGGGCGATCCCGGCATCCCAGACCTGGCCCTCCCAGCCCGGCGCGCCGGCCGCCGCGGCGACGAAGGCATCGCTCGCGCTGGCGACCGTCGGGTTCGCGCTGTTGAGGCGCAGGACGGACTCGCCCTCGCTCGCGCCGATCAGGGACTGGATGAGCGTGAAGTCCGGATCGCCGCGGAAGATCAGGCGCAGCGCGCGGGCCAGGCGGGGCTGCGGCTCGACGGCCACCACGCGCGCGCCGACCCGCCGGAAGCTGGCCGCGCGGTCGCCCACATGGCAGCCGACGTCGAAGGCCAGATCACCCGGCGCCAGGAAGCGCCGATGGAAGGCGTCCAGCACCGGCCGCCGCTCCGGCGCATGGTAGAGGCGCAAGCTGCGGCCGATGGCGCTCAAGGATGGAAGACCAGCGCTACCCCCGCGGCGAGCGCCGGCGGCACCATCAGCGCGCCGCCCGGCAATTCCACCACCGGCTTTCCGGCGAGAACCTTCCGCACCGCGGCGTTGCCGTCGGAGGTCTTCACCTGGATCCCCGCCATGAAGGGCAGGGCCGGGATCGCCACACCGGGCAGCGTGGCCGGCAGGTCCTCGGGCGCGAGGATGGAGACGCGCGTCTCGATCACCGGCGCCTCGGGCCCGGCCACGCGCGCGCCGCCGGGGAAGCGGAGGAGAAATCCACCGGCCAGCCGGGGCTCGATCACGAGGCCGGTGAGCTTCGACAGCCGCGCCGCCGTCGCCGCCGGCTCGGCGCTCACCAGCACCAGTTCGGTCAGTGCCTCGGCCTTGTTCGCGTGGTCCATCCAGCGCTTCTGCCAGACCAGCTCCGGCGTCAGGTGCTGGATGAGCTGGATGCGGCCCTCGGGTGCGTCGGGATAGGGTAGGCGGGAGAACTTCGCGATCGGCCCACCGGCCTCGACCGGCCGCTGGAGATGCGCGACGCCGGCAATGGGAATGCCGGCGCGCCGCATCCGCGCGAGATTCGCCTCCGGATCGTCGACGCCGAGCGCGAGGATGTGCACGCCGCCATACCGCGAGGTGAAGCGGGCGAGGTCGTTGTCGAAGCGGGTGGGGTCCAACACCGCCAGCAGCTCGATATAGCCGTGCGTCAGGAAGGCGCAGCGATTGCCGCTCCCGTAGAGTTCCACTTCCGAAGTGGGCGTACGGCGGCCGGATTGCTGCGCGATGGGCGAGAGGGAAAAGCCCAGCGCCTCATAGGCCGCCGTCATCGGCCCGAGTTCCATGTTGCAGACGCCGACATGGTCGAGCGCGAGCGCGGTCTCGGCCATCAGACGATCTCTTCGTACTTCGGCAACTGCCATTCCTGCGGCTCGGCCGCGGCGTCGTGGTACCATTGGTCCACCAGAGGGTGCGTGCGCACGGCGTCCACATAAGCGCGGCTTTTCGTGGAGAGCTCCGGTTGCCAGGTGAGGAAGCGCGCGCAGACCGGCGCGAACATCACGTCCGCCAGGGTGAAGTCGGCGCCGAAGAGGAAGGGTCCGCCATGTGTGTCCAGGCATTCGGCCCAGAGCGCCTCGATCCTGATGATGTCGGCGAGCGCGCCCTCGGTGCGGCGCAGGCCGGGGAAGGTGCGGCCGACATTCATCGGCATGGCCATGCGCAGCTCGCGGTAGCCGGCGTGCATCTCGGAGGCGACGCTGCGCGCCTGCGCGCGGACGATGCGATCCGACGGCCACAGCTTCGGCGCGATCTCGGCGCAGTATTCGCCGATGGCCAGGCTCTCCCAGACGCGCGCGCCGCGATGCTCCAGGTAGGGCACGAGTCCGGCCGGCGTGGCGGCCTGGATCGCGGGCGTGCTGCCGCCGGCGAGCGGGATGACCTGCACCTCCACATCGAGCCCGGCGAGCCTCACCGGCAGCCAGCCGCGCAGCGACCAGGAGGAGTAGCGGCGGTTGCCGATCACGAGGCGGCCCCCTGCGAATTGATTCTGGGCCATGGCGGGCATTCCCTGAAGCGTCTCCTGCGATTCTCGCACGGCAAATCGTCGCTGGCGACACGCCCCTCGCTGCGTTTACCTCGCCGCGTGATTCGAGCTCTCGCCCTGTTGCTGGTCCTGATGGGCCCCGCTGCGGCCCCTCCGGCGGCGGCTCAGGACGCCGCATCGGCCCGTCGCGCCGCGGAAGCGGAGCGCGCGGCGGCGGCGCAGGCC
>JAQGHZ010000551.1 GCA_028291485.1 Rubritepida sp.
GCGCCCTGGTGGCGCTGATCGGCCAGGGGCAGGAGATCAACACGGGCGAGGCCGGGCTCGCCGAATGGGCGCGCGTCATCGCCGAGCGGCCGGAATGGCGCGCGATCGCGGCGCCGGGACACATCTCCGGCCCCTGGTCCAGCCCCCGGTCCAGCCCGTGCCTGACGACGGATGTTGCGCTGGACCTGACAGTCCCGATGCGCTCGGTGCGGCACAGCCACGGCGCGGGCTGGGTGGACGCCATGCTGCGCGGCGAGGGGGCCGAAGCGGCCGATATCGCACGGGACGCCGTTCCCTTTTACATCACGCGCGATCTGTCGGCGATGCGCAGCGCCCTTCGCGGCCTCGCGCGCGGCCAGCGTCGCGCCGGCCTCGTCGCCTCCTCCGGCGCGAAGCGGCTGCGCGCGGAGGGCCTCGGCACACAGCTTCCCGATGTCGAGAACTGGTTCCTCGATCGCTGGCCCGATGTCCGCGCCTCGGACGCGCTGGAGACGACCGCGACGGAATACGATTGCCAGGGCCTGGAGCTCGACGTGGTGGGGCTCTGCTGGGGCGGCGACCTGCTGCGCGGGCCGCGCGGATGGGTGGCCCAGCGCTTCGGCGGCACGCAGTGGAAGACGGTCCACAAGCCGGAGACGCGCGCCTTCTTCCTCAACAAATATCGCGTGCTGCTGACCCGCGCGCGGTACGAAACGGTCATCTGGATCCCCCGCGGCAGCGATCCCGCTGAACCTTTTTTCGATGCCACCCGTTCCCGCGCGGGCTTCGACGCCCTCGCGGAGTATCTGCGCCGCTGCGGCGCGGGCGAGTTGCCGCGCGAACCCGTCGCGGTGTCCGGCGAGCCCCAGCTCAACTATGGGTAGCAGAACCTGCCGACGCTCATCATTCGTTAAGAGATTCAGGCGCAATCGGGTGGGGCCGCAAAAGGGCGGCACCTATGGAGGCGATCCCGCCTCCAGGGCGAAACGGGAAGAACCCATGCCCCATGACCCCCAGTTGCAAGCCACGCATCCCATGGTCGAGCCTAGCGCATCAGGCCTTCTCGGCTTGGTGCAGCGGACTTGCCAGGCGCTCCAGGCGATGGCCGCGAGCCTGGAGGCCCTGGACAGCGTGCTCCTCCGTCTCCAGCGGCTGGGACCTCCGGCCGATCCGCCGACCGAGCTCATGACGGGCACGCACGACACGGTGTCTCGTGTCGTCGCCTTGCTGCGGCGCGAGGCGCCGCCCTTGCTTTTCCGCGCCCAGGCGCTGCGGCTTCGGTTGCGGCTGCACGGCTATGCGGCCGGAAGCTCGGCCGCCGTGGCGATGCGCATGCTGCATGCGGATCTCGACGGGCTCGCCGCCTTTCAGATGGGCGGTCCTGAGCAGGCCTCGCATTGGGGCACCTGCGTCCGGCGCCTCCGGTCCAACACGATGGTCCTGCTCGCCGAGTTCGACGGTCAGCGTCGCCGCATGACCCCGCAGGAGCCGCAGCCGGTGCCGCCGCCCCTGGGTGCCCCCGCTTCGGTCGCGATCGCGCGCTGAATCAGTGGGAGGCCAGGCTCTCGAAGACCAGCATGCGATGGCCGCGATTCTCGAATTCGTCGCATTCGCGCATGCCGATATCGATCAGCACCGCGCGCGAGGCGTGGTTGGTCTCGCGCGCGACGCCGATGAGGCGCGCCAGCCCCGCCGCATGGCCGAAATCGAGCGCCGCCCGCGCCGCCTCGCGCGCATAGCCCTGCCCACGGCAGGCCGGCCAGAGCGCGAAGCGCACCGCGACCCCCCGCCCGTCCGGCCGCTCCATCAGCCCGGCGATGCCCAGGAAATCGCCGGATTCGCGGAGGAAAACGCTCCAGGTGCCGTAGCCGCGCACCTGCCAGAAGGCGATGTCGTCCTCCAGCTCCTCGCGCACGCGCTCCGGCGGGCGGGCGCCGTGCAGCATGTAGCCGAACACCGTCTCGTCGGTCTTGAGACGGATCAGGTCGGGCAGGTGCTCGAGGCCCGGCGGCAGGAGGGACAGCCGCGCGGTCGTGATGATCCGCGGCGAATTCAGCAGGTTGGGGTGCATGAGCGCATCTCCGCGCTACCGGACGAGAGGCCGGTACTTGATCCGATGGGGCTGGTCCGCATTGGCGCCCAGTCGTCGCTTCTTGTCGGCCTCGTAAGCCTGGAAGTTGCCCTCGAACCACTCGACATGGCTGTCGCCCTCGAAGGCCAGGATGTGCGTGGCCAGACGGTCGAGGAACCAGCGATCGTGGCTGATCACCACCACGCAGCCGGCGAATTCCATCAGCGCCTCTTCCAGGGCGCGCAACGTGTCGACGTCGAGGTCGTTGGTCGGCTCGTCGAGCAGCAGGACGTTGTGCGGCACCGCCAGCATCTTCGCGAGATGCACGCGGTTGCGCTCGCCGCCCGAGAGCACGCCCACGCGCTTCTGCTGGTCGCCGCCCTTGAAGTTGAAGGCGGCGGTATAGGCCCGCGAAGCGATGCTGCGCTTGCCGATATTGATCATGTCGTCGCCGCCGGAGATCTCCTGCCAGACGGACTTCGTGTCATCCAGGCTGTCGCGCGACTGGTCGACATAGCCGAGCCGCACCGAATCGCCGACCTTCAGCGTCCCGGCATCCGGCGTCTCGTTGCCGGTGATCATGCGGAACAGCGTGGTCTTGCCCGCGCCGTTCGGCCCGATGACGCCGACGATGCCGCCGGGCGGCAGCTTGAAGGTCAGGTCGTCGATCAGCAGGCGGTTGCCGTAAGCCTTCCGCAGATCCTCCGCCTCGATGACGATGTTGCCGAGGCGCGGCGGCGGTGAGATGAGGATCTCGACCTCGCCCAGCCCGCGGTCCTGGCTCGCCTCCAGCAGTTCCTCGTAGCGCGAGATGCGCGCCTTGCTCTTGGCCTGGCGGGCGGAGGGGCTGCGCCCGATCCACTCCTGCTCGGCGGCCAGGGTACGGATGCGCGCGGTGTCCTCGCGATTCTCCTGTTCCAGGCGCTTCCGCTTCTGCTCCAGATAGGCCGAATAGTTGCCCTGGTAGGGGAAGCCGCGGCCGCGATCGACCTCGAGGATCCAGTTGGTCACGTTGTCGAGGAAGTAGCGGTCGTGGGTCACGACCAGCACCGCGCCGGGATAGTCGCGCAGCGTGTGCTCCAGCCAGGAGACGCTTTCGGCGTCGAGGTGGTTGGTCGGCTCGTCGAGCAGCAGCAGCTCGGGCTTCTCCAGCAGCAGGCGGCACAGCGCCACGCGGCGCCGTTCGCCGCCCGACAGGTTCTCCACCGAGGATTCCGCCGGCGGGCAGCGCAGCGCGTCCAGCGCGATGTCCACGCGGCGATCGAGCTCCCAGCCGTCGGCGGCGTCGATCGCCTCCTGCAGCGTGCCCTGTTCGGAGAGGAGGGTGTTCATCTCCTCCTCCGTCATCTCCTCCATGAAGCGCTCGCTGATCTCGTTGAAGCGCTTGAGCTGCGCCTCCAGCGTCGCGAAGGCGGCCCGTACGTTCTCGCCGACGTTCTTGGTGGGATCGAGCTGCGGCTCCTGCGCGAGGTAGCCGACGCGCGCGCCCTCGGCGACCCAGGCCTCGCCGCCATAATCCTTGTCGAGCCCGGCCATGATCTTCATCAGCGTGGACTTGCCGGCGCCGTTGGGGCCAAGCACGCCGATCTTCACGTCCGGCAGGAAGGACAAGGTGATGCCCTTGAAGACCTCGCGGCCGCCGGGATAGGACTTGGTGAGGTCCTTCATGACATAGACATATTGGTAAGCAGGCATGGCGCGCGGAGCCTCGGTGCTGGAAACGTGCGGCGCTTCTACCGCCTGAGGATCAAGCGGGAAAGCATGGGCGAAGCGTCATGTGGCCCGCGCCTTTCCGCAACGCAACATGCACGCATCTTCCGCTCATGCCGCCAAGTTCCGTTCTGCTCAGCCTGGCCAGCGCCTATTTCGTGCTGGGGGTGGCCTCGCTCGCCATCATCGGGCTCGTGCCGCCCATCGCGCGGGACCTGGGCGTCGCGCAGCCCTGGGGCCTGGCTCGCCATGGTGCTGATGCTGCTCTGGGCCATCGCGGGGGTCTCGCCTATGGCCTCGGGGCAGGCCTGGCTGATCCAGATGGCGCCCGGCAACCTCGTGCTCGCGCTCAACGCGGCGGGAATGTACGTGGGCATCGCGGGCGGGTCGGCCCTCTCGGGACTGACGCACACGCTGGTCGGGTCCTGGGCGATGCCCTTCGCCTCCCTTGCCGTGGTGGGGCTGGCCGGGCTCAGCTACCGCATCGCGCGGGCGCCACAGGCGCGCTGAGGAGAAACGACGATGAGCGAAACGGACGGCTTCGTCACCTGGGAATGCACGCTCTGCAGCTGGGTCTATGACGAGGCCAAGGGCGCGCCCGAGGAAGGGCTCGCGCCCGGCACGCGCTGGGCCGACGTGCCGGAAACCTGGAGCTGCCCCGATTGCAGCGCCACGAAGAACGATTTCGAGATGCGAAAGCTGGATTAGCTTCCGCGTCTCCGATCAGGCGTCCGAGTACTTGATCACGCAGCCATAGGACGGCGTCACGGCGCGCTCGAGCTGGCGGCCTTCCTGCACCGCGATCATGGCGTCGCGCAGGAAGGGCTCGGCGCGGGCCACGTCCTCGACGCGGGTGGAGCGGATGCTGTCGATGGCGCCCATGTAGCGCAGCCGGCCTTCGGCATCGATCACGTACATGCCGGGCGTGGTCGTCGCGGCATAGGCGCGCGCGGCCTGGCTGCGGTGGTCGAGGAGGACGGCGGCCGGCGCGGCGTTGCGGCTGGCGGTGAGCGCCTTGGCCTCGGGGCCCGTCACGTAGCCCTGCTCGCCGCGCGGCGAGGAGGCCACGGTGAGCCACACGATGTTGCGGGACGCCGCATCGCGCTGGAGGGTCTGCATGTTGCTGCTGTTGTAGTGCTTCCGCACGTAGGGGCAGTCGTGATTGGTCCATTCCAGGACCACCGTGCGGCCGCGGAACTCGGAGAGGCGGCGGACGGTGCCGTCCTGGTCCGGCAGGGCGAAGTCGGGCGCGGCGGAGCCGATCGCAGGCGCGGCCGAAGCGAAAGCGGGGATCAGGGGAAGGGTGGCGGCTGCCAGGGCGCCACGGCGGGTCAACAGGACCATCTCCTCGTGCTCCTCTTATACGGGAGCCCGATGATTACCGCTCCGCAGCAAGCGGTTCAACTTGTTTATGAAATTCATGAAATATCAGGCGCTTATGCCCGCGGCGTCGCCGCCATCCGTATGAAGCGCGCGGCATCGCCGCCGCGACATCAAACGCGCGGCGTCGCCGCCGCGACCGCCTGCAGCACCATCCCCTCGGTCAGGATCTGCGGCAGCATCACCGGCGCGCCGCCGCCGGCCGGATAGAGCAGGTAGAGCGGCACGCCGTCGCGGCCATGGGCGCGGAGCAGGGCGGTGATGGCCGGCTCGCCATTGGTCCAGTCGCCGGTCAGCACGGTCACGTTGCCGGCGGTGAAGGCGGCGCGGACAGCGGCGGTGTCCAGCGCCACGCGCTCGTTCACCTTGCAGGAGATGCACCAGGCGGCGGTCAGGTTCACGAAGACGGGCTTGCCCTCCTCGCGCAGCGCCTCCAGGCGGGCGGCGGTCCAGGGCTCGCCGAGCTGCGCCGAGGCGGTGCCGCCTCCGGCCGCGCCGGACCGCAGCAGGGGCAGGATGGCCAGCGCCGCGGCCAGCGAGAGCGCCGCGCCGCCGAGGAACCAGCGACTTGTTCTCCCCTGGGTGGAACCTTCCTGCGCGAGGCCGAGCGCCCAGGCCCCCATGCCCACCAGCACGCCGCCGACCAGCACCATCAGCGTGCCGTCCGGCCCCGCCTGCTGGGCGACGACCCAGACCAGCCAGGCGGCCGCCAGGTACATCGGAAACGCGAGAAACTGCTTCAGCCGGTCCATCCAGGCACCGGGCCGCGGCAGGACCCGCGCAAAGCCCGGAAAGACGCCGAGCAGCGCATAGGGCAGCGCGAGGCCCACGCCCATCGCCGCGAAGATCGCCAGCGTCGCCATGGGCGGCATGGTCAGGGCCGCGCCGATCGCGGCCGCCATGAAGGGCGCGGTGCAGGGCGTCGCGACCAGCACCGCCAGCACGCCGGCGAAGAAGCTGCCCGCCTTGCCGCTCTTGGCCGCTAGTCCCGAGCCGGCATTGGCCGGCCCGCCGATCGCATAGATGCCCGAGAGGTTCAGCCCCACTGCCAGCATCAGCCAGGCCATGGCGGCCACGAAGACGGGCGAGGTGAACTGGAAGCCCCAGCCCGCCACGGCGCCGGCCGCCCGCACGCCGAGCAGCGCCCCGCCGATCGCCAGGAAGGAAAGGACCACGCCCGCCGTGTAGCTGGCGGCATGGGCCCGCACGACGCTCTGCGCCGCGCCGGCCAGCCGCGTCATGGCGATGGCCTTCATCGCCAGGATCGGGAAGACGCAGGGCATGAGATTGAGGAGCAGCCCGCCCAGCGCGGCGAAGACCAGCGCCTGCCAGAGCGGCAGCGCGGGCGCGGCGCTCGGCATCGGGCCGGGGACGGCGCTCACCCAATAGGCGCCACGCACGCCGGCCGCGTCGGTGATGGCGACAACGCCTTCCACCGTGGCCGGCACCGGGCCGGCCGCGCGGGTCAGGCCCAGGGTGAAGCCGCCCTCGCGCGCCGTCAGCGGCTGCGGCGTCGCGTTCTCGACGACCATCTGCTCGAGCGGGAAGAAGAAGGCCTCGCGCAGCGAGTCCGCCGAGAGGCCCGGCCCTTCCAGGCTGATGGCCCCTCGACCACCCCCTGGGCCGCCCTCGAAGCCGATGCGCGCGGTGAAGGCGGAGGCGCGGGGCAGCGCAGCTTCGGCCGCGGCGAAGAGCACCTGCGCGGTGGGGCGGGCCGTCGCCTCCACCGGGAGATCCAGGGTGAAGCGCCCCTCCTCGGGAATGCAGACGCGCTCGCAGATCAGCCAGTCCGCACTGGCCTCGATGCGCTGGGTCCGGCCGGGGACGAGGTTCGCGGGCGGGCGGACCTCCATGAGGAAGACGGCCTCGTCCTCATAACCGAAATTCACGAGCGGGCCGAAGGGGATGCGGTGCGGTGCGGGGAATTGCAGCTCGCCGGCGGTCCAGCCCTCGGGCAGTTCCAGCGTCATCTCCGGCGGCTGGCCGGCGTCGCCGGGGTTGCGCCAGTAGGTGTGCCAGCCACGGGCCATCTTCTGGCGCAGCGCCACACGGAAGGGCTGGCCGGGCGCGATGGCGGCCACTTCGGAGATCAGGGTAACGGTTGCGCGGGGGGAACGGACCGGCGCCGACTCCACCGCGAAGCCCGGTTGGACCAGCAACAATAATCCCAGGACGGCAAGAGTGGCGCGCATGCCACAACTGCTAACCCTCTGCTGCATGAGGGAGCAAGCGGGAAATCTGTTCTGGCTTCTGCGTCCGTGGTGTGACAGAAATATCACCGGGCATACGAGTTTACGGCAAGCCCGAAACTGCCACCGTGCCAGCAGGTTGAGACGCAACGACCACCTCGCGTTCCTGGAGAAATGCCATGTCCGTCTTCAAAACCACTCTAATGGCAGGCGCCGCGTTGCTTGCCCTCCCAGCCGTCGCCGGCGCACAGCCGATGACCGGCTTCTTCGACAACTTCCGGCTCGCGCCGCAGCAAACCGTCACCGGCCTCTATATCGGCGCCGGTGCCGGCGGGAACTTCCTCGAGAACAGCACGCTGCGCAGCGATAGCCGCCTCGCAGCTGGCCTTGCGGCCAACGGTGTCGCCGGCCGCGGCCGAGCCATCTTCGAGCCTGGCTATACGGGCGTGATCTCGGCCGGCTGGGGCTTCGGCAACGGTCTGCGTGTCGAGGTCGAGGGCAACTTCCGCCAGAACGACTTCGAGAAGGTCCGCGGCTTTCAGGGCGCTGGGCTTAGCAACCGTTCGGACGGCATCCAGCGCACCTACGGTGCGATGGCCAATCTGCTCTACGACTTCCGCATCCCGGGCGCGCCCTGGGTCGTGCCTTATATCGGCGGTGGCGCCGGTTATGCATGGCGTCAATGGGACAACATGAGCACCAACGGCGCGCGCGGCCCAATCGTTTCGAGCGCCATCGAGGGCGGCTTTGCCTATCAGGCCATCGCCGGTGCGGCTTTCCCGATCCCGGCCGTGCCCGGCCTCGCTGTCACGGCCGAGTATCGCTACTTCGCCACCGACATGACCGACATGAACACCCGCGCCATCAACGTGCGGAATGTCGGCGTGGCCGGCGGCCAGCTCCGCAGCGCGAACGAGAACCACTCGGTGCTGGTTGGCGTGCGCTACGCCTTCAACCAGCCGCGTCCGGCTCCCGTGATGGCTGCGCCCGTCGCGGCCGCTCCGGCCCCGGCCCGCACCTACCTGGTCTTCTTCGACTGGGATCGCGCGGACCTGACCGACCGTGCCCGGCAGATCATCGCCGACGCGGCGCAGAACGCCCGCCTGGTGTCTTCGACCCGCATCGAGGTGTCCGGCCATGCCGACCGCACCGGTACGGCCGTCTACAACCAGCGCCTGTCGTTGCGTCGTGCCGAGGCGGTTTCCGCCGAGCTCGTCCGCCGCGGCATCAGCCGCGACGAGATCACGGTCCAGGGCTTCGGCTTCGATCGTCCGCTCGTTCCGACGGCCATGGGCGTTCGCGAGCCGCAGAACCGGCGCGTGGAAATCGTCCTGCGCTGATCCATCGGCAGGTCGGATAGGAAGGGGGCCGCCGGAGCAATCCGGCGGCCCTTTTTCATGTCCACCACGAGGGCCATCTGCGGAGGATCTGTTCCTGGGTGTACATCTGCGCGGGCTGGGGAAAGGCCGTCGGGTCGAGGGGCGGCGACACCCGCTCACCCAGATATTCCTCGATGAGCTCCAACGTCTGCGTCTTGGCTCGATGGGCCGCCACGTCTTCGGGGATAGGTTTTCTCGTCCATGGAACCCGCCTCCTGCCGGACTGGCGTAGAGGCGGGTCCTTTGCCAAAGCCTTAAAGCGTGATGACCGAAGGCGCGGAGGTGCCGAAGGTTTGAATCACGCGTGAAAATAAAGGGCCAGACCATGATGCGTGAGCGAAGGCGAACGCATCATGGTCTGGCGCCGAGGATTCAGTGCGCCAGGATGGCCAGCAGCAGCAGCGCCACGATGTTGGTGATCTTGATCATCGGGTTCACCGCGGGGCCCGCCGTGTCCTTGTAGGGGTCGCCCACCGTGTCGCCCGTCACCGCGGCCTTGTGGGCTTCGCTGCCCTTGCCGCCGTAATGGCCTTCCTCGATGTACTTCTTGGCGTTGTCCCAGGCGCCGCCGCCCGTCGTCATCGAGACGGCGACGAAGAAGCCGTTCACGATCACGCCCAGCAGCATCGCCCCCAGCGCCGCAAAGGCCGAGGCCTTCCCCGCGATGGCATAGATGAGGAAATACCAGACGATCGGGCTGAGCACCGGCAGCAGCGAGGGGATGATCATCTCCTTGATCGCCGCCTTGGTGAGCATGTCCACCGCGCGCCCGTAATCCGGCTTGTCGGTGCCCAGCATGATCCCCGGCTTCTCGCGGAACTGGCGCCGGACCTCCTCGACCACGGCCTGGGCTGCGCGGCCCACCGCCGTCATGGCCATGCCGCCGAAGAGGTAGGGCAGCAACCCGCCGAAGAGCAGGCCGACCACGACATAGGGGTTGGCCAGCGAGAAATCGACGATCCCGATCCCGGCGAAGTACGGATAGGCGGCGGGATTGGCGATGAAGTGGTTCAGGTCCTGCGTGTAGGCCGCGAAGAGCACCAGCGCGCCGAGGCCCGCCGAGCCGATCGCATAGCCCTTGGTGACCGCCTTGGTCGTGTTGCCCACGGCGTCCAGCGCGTCGGTGATCACGCGCGTCTCCGGCGGAAGGCCCGCCATCTCCGCGATGCCGCCGGCATTGTCCGTGACCGGGCCGAAGGCGTCGAGCGCCACGATCATGCCGGCCAGCGCCAGCATGGTCGTCGTCGCGATGGCGATGCCGTAGAGGCCCGCCAAGCTGAAGGAGCAGATCACGCCGGCGATGATGATAAGCGCGGGAATCGCCGTGCTCTCCATGCTGACGGCGAGGCCGCGGATCACATTGGTGCCGTGGCCCGTCTGCGAGGATTCCGCGATGCTCTGCACCGGGCGGAACTGCGTGCCGGTGTAGTATTCGGTGATGATGACGATGCAGGCCGTCACCGCGAGGCCCACGGCGCCGCAGAGGAACAGGCTGAAGGCGCCGAAGCTGTGCCCGCCCGCCACCGACGTCCCGGTGCCGAAGAAGATGAAGGACAGCGGCAGCAGCGCCAGGAGGCTCAGCACGCCGGTCACGATCAGGCCGCGATACATCGCGCCCATGATCGACTGGTTCGCCGGCAGCTTCACGAAATAGGTGCCGACGATGGAGGTGAGGACACACACCGCGCCGATCGCCAGCGGGAAGAGCATCGCGTTGACGCGGCCCTCGGCCGAGAAGCTGATCGCCGCGAGGACCATGGTGGCGACGGCCGTCACCGCATAGGTCTCGAAGAGGTCGGCCGCCATGCCGGCGCAGTCGCCCACGTTGTCGCCCACGTTGTCGGCGATGGTGGCGGGGTTGCGGGGGTCGTCCTCGGGGATGCCGGCCTCGACCTTGCCGACCATGTCGCCGCCCACGTCGGCGCCCTTGGTGAAGATGCCGCCGCCGAGGCGGGCGAAGATGGCGATGAGGGAAGCGCCGAAGCCGAGCGCCACGAGGCTGTCGATCACGACGCGGTCATTGACCGCGAATCCGCCGATCACCACGAGCACGAAGAAATAGATGGCCACGCCCAGCAGCGCGAGGCCGGCCACCAGCATGCCGGTGATGGCGCCCGACTTGAAGGCGAGGTCCAGGCCCGCGGCGAGGCCGTGCGTGCTGGCCTCGGCCGTGCGGACATTGGCCCGGACCGAGACGTTCATGCCGATGAAGCCCGCCAGGCCCGACAACACCGCGCCGACCAGGAAACCGATCGCGACCGTCCCGCCGAGCAGGGCAAAAACGAGGATGAACAGCACG
This sequence comes from Rubritepida sp., assembly GCA_028291485.1. Classification (GTDB taxonomy): domain Bacteria; phylum Pseudomonadota; class Alphaproteobacteria; order Acetobacterales; family Acetobacteraceae; genus Roseococcus. Next base: position 11,008 of record JAQGHZ010000551.1, read on the forward strand.
ATACCGACCGCGCCGATGGTCATGTACTGCCGCTTCAGATAGGCGGAGGCACCCTCCTGGATGGCCTGCGCGATCTCCTGCATGCGCGCATTGCCGGCCGGCTTGGCCATGATCTCCTTGGTGGTGATCCAGCCGTAGGCGAGCGACGTCGCCCCCAGCAGTATCACCAGCAACAACGTTACTGTGATCACTTAGACTCCCCTCTTCCCGTTCGTTCCGCCCTCGAGAGGCGATTCCCCAAAGGTTAGGCTGCGCTTCGGCTGCGGCGCAACAGAGGTCGTCCCTTGCCTTCGTGCGCTGGCCTCGGGCCCCACTCTCGCACCGGGGCCGTTTTTGTGGTTTGACCCTGACGCCCAAGTCATCGGCCTGCTCCGGAGCCCTCATATGAATCTCGACGCCATCCCCATCGGCAAGAATCCGCCGGACGACCTGAATGTCATTATCGAGGTCGGGATTGGCGGCGAGCCCATCAAATACGAGATGAACAAGGAGGCCGGCGTCCTCTTCGTCGATCGCTTCCTGCACACGCCGATGCGCTACCCGGGCAATTACGGCTTCGTCCCGCACACGCTGAGCGACGATGGCGACCCGATCGACGTGCTGGTGGCCAATACCCGGCCCATCGCGCCGGGCGCGGTCATCAATGTCCGCCCCGTCGGCGTGCTGAAGATGGAGGATGACGGCGGCGGCGACGAGAAGATCATCGCCGTCCCCTCGCCCAAGCTGACGAAGCGCTACGTGAACGTCCACACCATCACGGACCTGCCGCAGATCACGCTCGACCAGATCCGGCACTTCTTCGAGCACTACAAGGATCTGGAGCCCGGCAAGTGGGTGAAGGTCATCGGCTGGGGCGGCGCGGACGAGGCGAAGGAATTCATCCGCGCCGCGATCGAGCGGGCGAAGAAGGCGGGCTGAATCCGACTCACGGGCGCGGCGTCTTGCCGCCGCACCCTGAATCGCCCCACAAATCGAATCCCTTCGCGCCCGTAGCTCAACTGGTTAGAGCGGGCCGCTCATAACGGCTTGGTTGCGGGTTCAAGTCCTGCCGGGCGCAAGGGGGACAATTCCAGGGACCGCGAAAG
>JAQGHZ010000600.1 GCA_028291485.1 Rubritepida sp.
GAGGAGATCGGCATCCGCGAGATCCTGATCCCGCCCAATCCGGGCGTGATCTCCGCGCTGGGCCTGCTCTCGGCCGACTACGTGAAGGTGCGCGGCGTGACGCGGCGCATGGTGCTGGCGGACGACACGCCTTCCGTCGTCGCGGCCGACTGCGCGCGCCTCCAGGCCGCGACCGAGGCGGAGTTCGCCTCGCTCGGCCTCACCGGCCCGCTGGAACACAGCCTGGAGCTCGACATGCGCTTCGTCGGCCAGGCCTTCGAGATTCCCGTCTCCGTCGATCCCGCGACGCTGTCGCGCATCTCCGCCGCCGACCTCGGCGAGCGCTTCGCCGACGAGCACCGCCGCGTCTATCTCCACGGTGGCGAGGCCGGGCGGAAGGTGGAGCTGGTGGGCCTGCGCTTCGGCGTCCGCAAGCGCCTCGACGCCCTGCCCGAGGTGCGTGAGCGTGCGGCCGACCTGCAACGTCCGCCAACCGCGGAGGTCGTCACCAGCGGCGCCACGGTGCAGGCGCGGCTCGCGGATGCGGCCAAGCTCGCCGTCGGTGAAATCGTGAGCGGTCCCGCGCTGATCGAGGGATACTCCTCCACCACCTGGGTCCCGCCCGGCTGGAGCGGCGCGCGCGATATCTCGGGAAACATGCTGCTGCGGAAGGAGGGCTGAGCCATGCAACTCGATCCCGTCGAATACGCGATCCTCAGCCAGTCCGTGATCGCGGCCGCGCGCGAGATGGGCGTGAAGCTCATCCGCTCCGCCTATTCCACCATCCTGCGCGAGGCGCGCGACGGTTCGGCCGCGCTACTCGACGCCGAGGGCTTCACCGTCGCCCAGGCCGAGCTGATCCCGATGCAGCTCGGCTCCATCGGGCCCATCTTCCAGCCCTGCAAGGCGATGTTCCCGAAGGAGACGCTGGAGGAAGGCGACTTCCTCGTCATCAACGACCCCTATTCGGGCGGCCAGCACCTGCAGGACGTCTTCTTCTTCCACCCCATCTTCGTGGACGGCATCGTGATCGGCTTCGCGGCCTCGGTCGCGCACCACCTCGATCTCGGCGGCGGCGCGCCCGGCCTGAACGCGGGCGCGCGCGACGTCTATGCGGAGGGCCTCATCATCCCGCCCATGAAGGTGAACATCCACCGCGACTGGGAGAATGGCGGCGGCTTCCAGCGGCTGCTGCGCGCCAATGTCCGCGTGCCGCAGCAGACCATGGGCGATTTCGACGCGCAGATCGCGGCCAACAACATCGGCGTGCTGCGCGTGCAGGAGCTCGCCGCGCGCTACGGCGTGCCCAAGGTGAAGGCCACCATGGCGGGCCTGCAGGACTATTCCGAGCGCCGCATGCGCGCCGCCATCGCCCAGGTGCCCGACGGCACCTATCACGGCGAGGCGCAGCTCGACGACGACGGCATCGGCAACGGGCCGATCGTCGTGAAGGCCGCGGTGAAGGTCGCGGGCGATTCCATCGAGGTGGATTTCGAGGGCACGGCGCCGCAGGTGGCCACCAACCTCAACTGTCCCTTCGCCTCGCTGATCTCGGCCTCGGTCTCCTGCCTGAAGGCGGCGCTGACGAGCCCGGACATCCCCTTCAACGACGGCGCCCTGCGCCCCATCAAGGTGACCGCGCCGAAGGGCTCGCTGCTGAATCCGAACCATCCGGCGCCGGTGCGCGCGCGCATGGTCTCGGCCTCGCGCGCCTGGAATGCCGTCATGATGGCCATCTCGCAGGCCGTGCCCGACAAGGTCATCGCCCAGGGCTACGACACCACCACGGCCTTCTGCCTCTCCTGGCTCGGGCCGCAGGGGTGGTCCGTCTATCTGGAGGTCTATGGCGGCGGCTACGGCGCCGGCCTCGGCAATGACGGCTGCGACGCGGTGGATAATCCGCTCGCCAACTGCTCCAACACGCCGGTCGAGGCGATGGACCAGGACTTCTCGTTCTTCCGCGTCACCGGGTATGGGCTTCGCGCCGACAGCTCCGGCATCGGCGCGCGGCGCGGCGGCGCGGGCTTCAGCCGCAGCTACGAGATCCTCTCGGACGAGGCGCTGGTCTCCTACTACAGCGACCGCTTCACGGGCTCGGCCTCGGGCATCTTCGGCGGCGGCAACGGGGCCTCGGGCGCCTGCGAGGTGCTGCGCGGCAACGAGCTCATCAACCTCACCAGCAAGGCGTCCTTCCCGCTGAAGAAGGGCGACCTGGTCACCATCAAGCTTGGCGGTGGCGGCGGCTACGGCGCACCCTCCAAGCGCCCGGCCACGCTGATCCAGCGCGACCTCGAGGACGGCATCATCACGCGAGAACTGGCGGAATCCTGGGCGAAGTAGCTCCAAATCCAACAAGCGAGGCTGGACCATGAAGCGTAGGAATTTCCTTGCAGCCGGCGCCGCCGGCATCGCGGCCCCTTCCCTCGCCCAGGCGCAGGGCTCGCGGGTTCTGAAGTTCAAGCCGAACGCGGATGCGACCATCCTCGATCCGCTGTTCAGCACCGCCTTCTCCACGCGCTACCTCGCGCTGCTGAGCTACGACATGCTCTACGGCATGGACGACCAGCTGAACCCGCATCCGCAGATGGCGGCGGGCCATGTCGTCGAGAACGACAACAAGCTCTGGCGCATCACGCTGCGCGACGGCCTGAAGTTCCACGACAACGAGCCCGTCCGCGCCAGCGACTGCGTGGCGAGCCTGCGCCGCTGGGGCCGCGTGGACGTGATGGGCCAGATGCTCATGGCGGCCACGGACGAGCTCTCCGCGCCCGACGACAGGACCATCGTCTTCCGCCTCAAGCACCCCTTCCCGCTGCTGCTGCACGCATTGGCGAAAAGCACGAGCTACATCCCCGCCATGATGCCCGAGCGGCTCTTCGGCGGCGATCCCACGAAGCAGGTCACCGAGGTCGTGGGCAGCGGCCCCTTCCGCTACATGGCCAGCGAGCGGGTGACCGGCGCGCGCGCGGTCTGGCAGAAATTCGACGGCTACGTGCCGCGGCCGGAGGGCACGCCGCAATTCACCTCGGGGCCGAAGGTGGCGCATGTCGAGCGCGTCGAGTGGAACCTCATCCCCGACCATTCCACCGCCGCCTCGGCGCTCATCAGCGGCGAGGTCGACTGGTACGAGGACGTGCTGCTCGACCTGCTGCCGGTGCTGCGGCGGGACCGCAACGTGGTGGTCGGCAGCTACAACCCCGCCGGCAGCAT
>JAQGHZ010000618.1 GCA_028291485.1 Rubritepida sp.
CCTCGCGCGCCTCGCTGCCGATGATCCGGGCCTCCAGCATGCGGGCGCGCAGGTTCTGGATGCTGTGGTAGTGCCGCGCCAGCAGCTTGGCGTTCTGCGCGCCGATCCGCCGGATGCCCAGGCCGAAGAGGAAGCGCTCCAGCGGCACGCGGCGCCGGGCCTCGATGCCGGCGAGGAGGTTCGAGACCTTCTTCGCCTCGCCCTTGGCGCCTTTGCCCCAGCCCTCCCACTGCCGCATCCGCTCGGCATGGTCCTTGAGCCGGAAGAGGTCGGCGGGGCTTTTCACCAGCCCCTCCTCGTGGAGCTGGAGGATGTTCTCCTCGCCGAGCCCCTCGATATCCATGGCACCGCGGCTGGCGAAGTGCTTCAGCCGCTCGACGGTCTGGGCCGGGCAGATCAGGCCGCCGGTGCAGCGGCGCACCACGTCCTCGTTCTCGCGCACGGCGTGGCTGCCGCAGGCGGGGCAGACGGTCGGGAAGACATAGGGCGCGCCGCGGTCCGGGCGGTCGGCATCCACCACCGACACCACCTGCGGAATGACGTCGCCGGCGCGCTGGAGGGTGATCGTGTCGCCGATGCGGATGTCCTTCCGCGCGATCTCGTCCTCGTTGTGCAGGGTCGCGTGGGTGACGGTGACGCCGCCGACGAAGACCGGCGCCATCACCGCGCGCGGGGTGAGTGCGCCCGTGCGGCCGACCTGGATCTCGATGGCGAGGAGCTTGGTCCGCGCCTGCTCGGCCGGGAACTTCCAGGCGATGGCCCAGCGCGGCGCGCGGCCGACGAAGCCGAGGCGGGCCTGCCAATCGAGGCGGTTCAGCTTGTAGACGACGCCGTCGATCTCATAGGCCAGCGCGGCGCGCTCGCTGGCCATCTTCCGCTGGAACCCGGCCGCATCGGTGACAGGCGTGGAGAGCGGGTTCACCGAGAAGCCCCAGCCGCGCAGCAGGTCGAGCCAGTGCTCGTGCGTGTCCGTGGGGATCTCGCTCGCCTGGCCCATGGCATAGGCGAAGAGCTTCAGGGGCCGCGACGCCGTGATGGACGCGTCGAGCTGGCGCAGCGAGCCGGCGGCGGCGTTGCGCGGGTTCACCGGGATGGTCACCGCGGCACCCAGCTTGCCGCCGCTGGCCTTGCGGGCCTCGCGCTCGGCCAGCGCGCGCTCCTGCTCGGCGCGGAAGGCGAGGAAATCGGCCCGGTCCATGAAGACCTCGCCGCGGATCTCGATGAGATCGGGGAAGGGGGCCGCCAGCTCGCGGGGCAGGTCCTTCAACGTCAGCAGATTAGGTGTGATGTCCTCGCCCGTAACGCCATCCCCGCGCGTGGCGCCCTTCAGGAAGCGGCCGTGCTCGTAGAGCAGGTTCACGCTGAGCCCGTCGATCTTGGGCTCGGCGATGAAATGCAGGGGCTCGGCTTCGGGCAGGCTGAGGAAGCGGCGGATGCGCGCCTCGAATTCGAGGAAATCCTCGGGCGCGAAGGCGTTGTCGAGGCTGAGCATCGGCGCCAGGTGGCGCGATTTCGCGAAGCCCTCGGCGGGCGCGGCGCCGACGCGCCTGGAGGGGCTGTCCGCCCGGATCAGGTCGGGGAATACGGCCTCGATGGCGCGGTTGCGGCGGACCAGCGCGTCGTACTCGGCGTCGCTGACCTCGGGCGCGTCCTTCTCGTGATAGAGCCGGTCGTGATGCGCGATCTCGGCCGCCAGCGCGGCCAGTTCCCCGGCGGCCTGGGCCTCGCTCAGCGCCTCGGGCGCCAGCGTGCGGAGGGCGACGCTCATGCCGTGCTTTCCAGCAGGCTCGTGGCCGCCGCGCGGGCGGCTTCGGTCACCACCTCGCCGGCCAGCATGCGGGCGATCTCCTCGCGACGCGCGGGGGCGTCGAGCGACACCACGCGCGTCTCGGCCGCGCCGCCCCGGACGGATTTCGCTACCTGGAGATGCTGCGCCCCGCGCGCCGCCACCTGGGGCGAATGGGTCACCACCAGCACCTGGAGGCGCTCGGCCACGCGTGCCAGCCGCTCGCCCACGGCCGCCGCCGTGGCGCCGCCGATGCCGGCATCCACCTCGTCGAAGACCAGGGTCGGCACGGGCGAGCCGCGGGCCAGCACCACCTTCAGCGCCAGCATGAGCCGCGACAGCTCGCCGCCCGAGGCGATCTTCACCAGCTGCCCCGGCGTCTGGCCGGGATTGGTCGCGACGAGCAGGGTCACCCGGTCCATCCCGTCGGCGGTCCAGGCGCTTTCCTCGCGCGATGCGACCTCGACCACGACGCGGGCGCGGTCGAGCTTCAGCGGCGGCAGCTCCTTGGCCAGCGCGCGCTCCAGCTTGCCGGCGGCGGCGCGGCGGGCCTCGGTGAGCGCGGTGCCGGCTGCGACATAGGCCGCACGGGCCTGCTTCCGTGCGGCCTGCAGCGCGGCGACGCGGCCGGTACCGGCGTCCAGCGCGGAGAGCCGCTCGCGCAGATCTTCCAGGTGCTGCGGCAGCTCCACCACCGCGATGCCGTGCTTCCGGGCGGCGGAGCGCAGGCCGTAGAGCCGGTCCTCCAGCACCTCCAGGCGGCGCGGATCGGGCAGGGCATCCACCGCGAGCCGTTCCAGCAACTGCTCCGCCTCGGCGAGCGAATCCTGCGCGGCGGCGATCGCGGCCAGCGCGGGACTTGCCGATTCATTGGGCGGCGGAAGGCGTTCCAGCGCGCGCGCCGCGTTGCGCAACGCGGCGCCGGGGTTGGCGGAGCGCCGGTCGCGCGGCTGCAGCTCGGCGAGGGCGGAGGCGATGGCCTCGTTGCGGCGCTCGGCCTGCTGGAGGCCCTGGCGCTCCTGGGCCAGACGTTCCTCCTCGCCCTCCTCGGGGGAGAGTTCGGCCAGCTCATGGACGGCGTGGCGCAGCCATTCCTCGTCGCGCAGCGCGGCGGCCACGGCCTCCTCGGCGGCGGCCAGGGCCGATTCGGAGGCCCGCCATTCGCGGAATCGCGCCGTAGCCACGCCGCGCGGCTTGTCCAGCGCGCCGAAGGCATCGATCAGCGCGGCATGGGTCGCGGGATCGGCAAGCCCCACCTGATCGTGCTGCCCCTGCACCTCGACCAGCGAGGCCGCGAGCCGCTTGAGCAGCGCCACGCCCACCGGCTGGTCGTTCACGAAGGCGCGCGAGCGCCCGTCGGCAGAGAGCACGCGGCGCAGCACCAGCGCGTCCTCCGCCTCCAGCCCCTGCTCGGCGAGGATGGCGAAGGCCGGGTGCCCCTCGGGCGGTTGGAACATGGCGGCCACGCTCGCCTGGGCCTGCCCGGCGC
>JAQGHZ010000064.1 GCA_028291485.1 Rubritepida sp.
CCCATCCTCGATCTCGAAGGCCGTGGTCTGGAGGATGCCGCGCTCCAGGCTGACGAAGCCCGGCAGCCCGTCGATCCATTGCGGCTGCATCCAGGACGCGAGACCCGACCGGAACTTCCGGTACAGCCCTTCGTACAGCCGCAGCGCCTTCTCGAGCCCAAGGATCGGATTGCGGAAGGCGAGCACCTTGCCGCCGCCATCCGAGTGGATCACCACATTTTCGGCCAGCAGGCGGCGCAGCGCCCCGATGTCGCCGTCGTGGGAGGCGCGGAAGAAGGCCTGCGCGATCCGCTCGCCCTCCTCGCGCGGCACGGGGTAGCGCGGGCCCGCGTCGCGCACGTGCTTGCGTGCCCGCACGGCGAGTTGGCGCACGCTGGCGGCTTCGCGCTCCAGCGTCGTCGCGACCTCGTCCAGTGGCACGCCGAAGACGTCGTGCAGGAGGAAGGCCGCCCGCTCCAGCGGCGAGAGGCGCTCCAGCGCCAGCATCAGCGTGAGCGTCAGCTCGTCGGGGCGCATCCGCTCGTCCTCCCGCGGGTCGAAGATCGGTTCGGGGAGCCAGCTTCCGACATAGGTTTCCCGCCGGGCGCGGGCGGACTTCATCGCGTCCAGGCAAAGCCGCGTGACGGTGCGGGTGAGGAAGGCCGCGGGCTCGCGGACCTCCTCCCGATCGACGCGGCGCCAGCGGAGCCAGGCGTCCTGCACCACGTCCTCCGCCTCGGCCATGGAGCCGAGCATGCGATAGGCGAGGCGCACCAGCCGGGGCCGGTGCGCCTCGAACGCCTCAACCCCGGCGTCAGGGGGGCCTAAGTCAGGCGGCTGCACGCGCCGGTTCCGCGGGATGCGCGGCGCGGAAGCCCACCTGCACCCGGTTCCACAAGTTGATGACGCCGATGGCGAAGGTGAGGTTCACCTGCTCGCTCTCCGTGAACTGGGCCTTGAGGAGAGCGTAGTCCGCATCCGGCGCGCCTGTCTCGGCGATGAGCGTGAGCGCTTCGGTCCAGGCCAGGGCGGCCCGCTCGCGGTCGGTGTAGAGCGAGGATTCGCGCCAGGCCTCGAGCATGTAGATGCGCATCTCCGTCTCGCCCGCCTTGCGCGCGTCGGTCGTGTGCATGTGCAGGCAGAAGGCGCAGCGGTTGATCTGCGAGGCGCGGATCTTCACCAGCTCCAGCAGGCTGTGCTCGAGGCCGTTGGTGACGGTGGCGGACAGCGCCAGCATCGCCTTGACGGTCTCGGGGGCGGATTTGAAAGGGTTGCTCAGGCGAGGGGTCATCGTCTTCTCCATGGGCGCGAAGGGCGCGCTTGCAGACAGGACGAGACGGCGCGGCCAGATGTGACACGCGCCCTGAAAAATCAATCCTCGGCCGCGAGAAGGGCCAGCGCGTCGGGGCCGATCACCCAGCGATCCCTGTCCGGATCGGGCGTGGCGCCGATCCCACGGTAGAAGGCCTGCGCCGGCCCGTTGTCCTTCAGGACGAACCAGCAGAATTTCTCGTGCCCCGTCTCCGTGGCATGGCGTGCCATGCGTCGCACCAGCCGGCGCCCGACCCGGCCGCCGCGATGCTCCGGATCCACGAAGAGCCACTTTATCATGAGCAGCGGCCGGAGGTCGTGCATGAAGGGGATCTCGTAATGCACGGCCATGCCGACCAGCCTTCCGTCGCCGCGATCGGCCACGAAGGCACCGAATTCCGGGCGCTCGCCGAAACCGCGGCGCAGCAGCTCCGCCTCGGTCAGCCGGAAGCCGCTGCCGCGCTCGTAGGTGACGATGCCCTCCATGAGGCGCAGCAGCTCGGGCACGTCCTCGCGGACCATCGACCTGATCTCGACCATTCCTGTCCTCATGATCCGCGGCAGGACTGCCGTGCGCGTCGCGCCGCCCGCTACAGCGTCATGACGACGCGGAGCATGGCGGTGCGACATGCGTCATGGAGAAAATGGGCTTCAGTGAAAAGTGCGGCCGGAATCGATGACGATGGTCTGGCCCGTCATGGTCTCCGTGCGGCACATGGTCACCACCATGTCGGCGCAGTCGTCCTTGTCGGCGGGCCTCTTCAGCAGCGAGCTCGCAGCCGAGCGTTCCACTTGCTCCGGCCGCAGGTTCGACGTCGCGCGCGTGCCCTCCAGCAGGCCCGGCGCCACGCAGTTCACCAGCGTCTCAGGCGCCAGCGCCACGGCCATGCACTTCGTCAGGTGGATCAGCCCGGCCTTGGAGATGGCATAGGCGATCGACGACCCTGACGGCCCCAGCCCCGCGACGGAGGAAATATTCACGATCCGCCCGCGCCCCTGCGCCTTCATCACCGGCGCCACGGCCTTGGTCAGCCGCATCGGGCCGGTGAGGTTCACGGCCATGATCTTGTCCCACAGCTCCATGGTGAGGCTGTCCAGATCCTGGAAGGGCACGGACTTGTTGAAGGCCGCGTCGTTCACGAGGATGTCGAGCTGGCCGAAGCGCGCCGTCACGTCGCCGATCAGCTTCTCCACCGCTGCGCCGTCGGTGATGTCGCAGGCGAAGGCCGCGGCGTTCACCTGGTAGGTGGAGGCCAGCTCGCGCGCGACGCCCTCGGCCTGGTCCTTGCTCTGCGCGTACATGACGGCGATGTGCGCGCCTTCCTTGGCCAGCGCGTGGCAGATGCGCTGCCCCAGCCCGCCATTGCCGCCCGTCACCAGCGCGACCGCACCCCTGAGATCCATGAACTCTCTCCCCGTTTCGTGACGGGGAGAGTGCTCTTCAATCCCGAGGCCCGGCAAGACGGCCTATTTGAACTGGCCGCCGCCATCCACGTCGATCACCGTCCCGGCGAGATAGCCGCCGCGCGGCGAGGCGCCGAAGACGGCGAGCTCCGCGATCTCCTTCGGCTCGATGGGACGGCCGAGCGGCATGCCGGTCAGCATCTCCTCCCAGCGCTCCGCGTCGCCGAAGGCCACCTGCGCCCGCTGCCGCGCCTGGGTTTCCATGCGACCGGTCTTGGTGGCCGCGGGATTGATGCCGAAGACGCGCACGTCGTCCGCCTGCGCCTCGCCGCCCACCGCCGAGGTGAAGGCGATCAGCGCGGCATTCCCCGCGGTGCCCGCGATGTAGTTGTGCTTCCAGGCGCGCCCGGCCATGCCGACGACGTTGACGATCACGCCCGATTTCCGCGCCCGCATGTCGGCCACGAACATCTTCGTCAGGTGGAAATAGCCGAAGACCTTGAGCGCCCAGGCCTGCTCCCAGGTCTCCATGTCGATCGCGGCGAGGCTGCCGGAGGGGATGGCGCCGGCATTGTTCACCAGGATGTCGGCGCCCAGCGTCGCCGCATGCAGCTTCACGCGATCGGCGGATTTCGAGAGGTCGAGCGCCATCGCCTCCACCCGCACCTGATATTTTTGCCGGAGCGTGGCCGCCGCTTCGTCCGGCGTGCGCGCGGCGAGCACCACGTCGCAGCCCTCGGCCGCGAAGGCCTCCGCGCAGGCATAGCCGATGCCCTTGGACGCGCCCGTGATCACCACGCGCTTGCCCGTCAGTTCCATATCCATCCGTGTCAGTCCCCATCCCGTGCGGCACGCATCGATCGGGCCAGCGCCGCATCCTCCGGGCCGAGACCGTCGAGCGCACCTTTGCGATCCGCATCGTTGCGGTTCTGGGAGAGTTTGCGCTTTCCGGTGAGGGTTTCAATGGTCAGCACCACCCCCACGATGCCCTTGAGCTGCGCCCCGATGAACTCCGCCGGCGCGTCGTCCACGGACCAGGGCGCCGCACTGCGCGCCTCGTGCTGGTCGGTCAGGGCGACCACGATCTCCCGCAGCCGCGCGGCATCCTCGATGATCTCGACCGGCCCCTCGGCATGGACGGCCTCGTAGTTCCAGGTCGGCACCACGCGATGCGTCTCGGCCTTGGTGGGGTAGCTGTTGGGCGAGATATAGCCCTCCGGCCCCGGAAACACCGCGACGGCGCGCCCGGCCTCGCGCAGCGCCTTCCAGTGCGGATTGGCGCGCGCCAGATGGCCGACGACGCGCCGGCCGTCGGTCTGCAGCGGAATGTGGGAGATATCCGGCACGCCGCCCGCGCCGTTGCTGACGAGCAGGCACAGGCGCGCCTCGCGCATCAGGCGGAGGACGACCTCGGGCCGTTCCTCCTTGAACAAAGCGGGGGTGTAGAGCGTCATGGACCAACCTCGGCGAAACCCCGCCGAGGCTAGTCCATCATTCCGGTCGCGCCAAAGCCTACAGCGCGCCGCCCTTGCGGCCCGCCATCGCGCCGAGGCGCAGGCGAAGCGCGTTCAGCTTGATGAAGCCCTGCGCGTCGAACTGGTCGTAGGCGCCCTGGTCCTCGTCGAAGGTCACGTGCTTCATCGAGTAGAGGCTCTTCGGCGACTTGCGGCCGGTCACGATCACGTTGCCCTTGTAGAGCTTCATGCGGACCGTGCCCTCGACGCTGGCCTGCGACGCGTCGATCAACGCCTGCAGCATCCGCCGCTCCGGCGAGAACCAGAAGCCGTTGTAGATGACCTCCGCATAGCGGGGCATCAGGCTGTCCTTGAGGTGCGCGGATTCGCGGTCGAGCGTGATGCTCTCGATCGCGCGATGGGCCTGCCACAGGATGGTGCCGCCAGGCGTCTCGTAGCAGCCGCGGCTCTTCATGCCGACGAAGCGGTTCTCCACCAGGTCCAGCCGGCCGATGCCGTTGACCTTGCCGAGCTCGTTGAGGCGGGTGAGCAGCGTGGCCGGGCTCAGCGCCTCGCCGTTGATGCCGACGGCATCGCCGTTCTTGAACTCGACGGTGATCTCGGTCGCCACGTCGGGCGCTTCCATCGGGCTGATGGTGCGCTGCCAGACCATCTCCGGCGGCTCGTCCCAGGGCTCCTCGAGGATTTTCCCCTCGGAGCTGCTGTGCAGCATGTTCGCGTCGACCGAGAAGGGCGCCTCGCCGCGCTTGTCCTTCGCGATGGGGATCTGGTTCGCCTCGGCGAATTCGATGAGCTTCGTGCGGCTCGTCAGGTCCCATTCGCGCCAGGGCGCGATGATCTTCACGTCCGGCTTCAGCGCGTAGTAGCCGAGCTCGAAGCGCACCTGGTCGTTGCCCTTGCCGGTGGCGCCATGGGCCACGGCGTCGGCGCCGACCTGCTCGGCGATCTCGATCTGGCGCTGGGCGATGAGCGGCCGCGCGATGGAGGTGCCCAGCAGGTACTGGCCCTCATACAGCGTGTTGGCGCGGAACATCGGGAAGACGAAGTCCTTCACGAAGGTCTCGCGCAGGTCGTCGATGAAGATGTTTTCGGGCTTGATGCCGAGCAGCAGCGCCTTGTCGCGCGCCGGGCCGAGCTCCTCGCCCTGGCCGAGATCGGCGGTGAAGGTGACGACCTCGCACCGATAGGTGGTCTGGAGCCACTTCAGGATCACCGAGGTGTCGAGCCCACCGGAATAGGCCAGCACGACCTTCTTGACGTCTTTGACCCGCATGTCCGGAAGCCTTTCGGGGAATCTTCGTAGGAGGCGGTGGGATGCCAGCGGATCGTAAGCCCTGCAACCCCGCGCGGCCCCGGGATCGCGAATGCCGGCCCTGAGGGGGCTGTTCCATCACCCGTCATGCGATGGGCCGTGATCGGGCGGATCGATCCGCCCGATAGGCGCCAACCGATTGTCAGATGGGGGAGATTTTCCCCATTCTTCCCCCATCGGATGTCAGAGCCGAGTCCCGAACGGGCCGGCGGATTGGAGGTCAGTCAGATGGCGAAGGTTTGGGTCTATTGCTGGGATCACGTCCGTGGTGGGGAGGGGGCCGCCTGGGGCCATTCCTCGGTGCAGATCGAGGGCGGCGCCTATATCTCCTGGTGGCCCTCGAACGACGAGCAGCGCAACTACACGGTGGACGCCAAGAAGAACCCCACCCTCGCGAAGATCATGCGCACCTTCATCGGCACGACCAACGTCTACACGGTGAAGCACCGCTGCAACCCGACCTTGCAGGCCGACGTCCACCAGGAAGGCCGGGCCGCGGACGACGTGATCGAGATCGCCGAAGGCGTGCTGGACACGCAGAAGATCAGCCTGTGGTGGAAGGGCTACGAGTACGAGAAGGCGACCTACCACTCGATCAAGAAGAACTGCTCGACGACGGTGATCCGCGCGCTGCGCGCCGGCGGCTCGGACAAGGCCATGAGCACGGTGAGCGTCGACTGGTTCTCGAAGCGGAAGGGCTGGGAGCC
>JAQGHZ010000632.1 GCA_028291485.1 Rubritepida sp.
CGGCAGGAGAAGCCCGAGAGATGAGCAAGATCAACCGCACCGGCAGCAACCAGATTCTCAGCAGCGCGGTCGAGTACCACAACTTCGTCTACTGCGCCGGCATCACCGCCGACGATCTGAGCCAGGATATCACCGGCCAGACGAAGCAGGTCGTCGCCAAGATCACCGCCCTGCTGGAGGCCAACGGCACGGACAACACGCGCCTCCTCCAGGCCCAGATCTGGCTGAAGGACATCCGTGACCGCGACGCGATGAACAAGGTCTACGTCGAGTGGCTCGGCGATGCCGGCCGTCCCGCGCGCGCCTGCGTGCAGGCGAACATGGCCGACCCTCGCCACCTGGTCGAGATCATGGTCACCGCCTGCAAGTAATCACCGCTCCTCGTCCAGTTACCCTGGATTCGGAATAAGAAGAGGCGCCGGGCATCGCTGCCCGGCGCCTTTTTCCATGCTTATTCACCTACATGGCCGCTGGTTCATTCCGGGAACGTTGCTGAGTCGGCCCGCGAATCCGCCACCATTCCGTGTGGCATATTTGCCGCAACACTGTGGCACAACTCCCGGTAGCGGCCGAAGCTAGGATGATCCTCCTTATTCGGCGCATGTCAGGGGGCCCAGATCGACAAATCACGGCAGGTTTCGCGATGTGTCGGTTTCGCGGGTTGCGGGGTCCGCATGGCCTGGATACCCCGGCGACACGCCTCGGGGGATTTTGAGGCGTACCGCACCAGGAGACTACCGCATGCGACTTCGGATCGCCACGATCGCCGTGGGGCTTCTTCTCGCCGCCGCGCCCTTTGCGCAGCAAGCCGAAGCAGCCCGGGGCGACATCCGTTCCGAAGCCCGCTCGTCCTCGTCGCGTACCGCTCGAAGCTCCGCCCATTTCGCAGGAAACCGCTCTGCAGGCGGCGGCCGCGCAAGCTTTGCCGGCGGCGGCGGCATTTCCTGCGTGCCTTACGCCCGCTCCGTCACGGGCATGGAAATCTCCGGCAACGGCGGTAACTGGTGGGAAAACGCGGCGGGCCGCTACGCCCGCGGCCAGCGCCCGCAGATCGGCTCCGTCCTCTCCTTCCCAGGCTCGGGCGGTATGCGCTCGGGCCACGTGGCCGTCGTGTCGCGCGTCCTGCAGCCCCGCATGATCGAGATCGACCACGCGAACTGGGGCGGCCCAGGCATCCGCCGCGGGACCGTCATGCACAATGTCCGCGTCATGGACGTGTCCGACGACAACTCCTGGACGCGCGTGCGCGTGCAGGTCGGCTGGACCGCCGAGACTTTCGGCCGCGAATATCCGACCGACGGCTTCATCCACAACCGCCCGGCCAGCAGCTACATCGCCGGCGCGGACGACATGATCCGCCCCGTCTCCTACTCGACCCGCAGCGAGATCGGCGATCGCAATCCGCGCCGCAACTCCCGCCACGCCGAGGTCCGTCCGTCCCGCTCCGGCCAGACCCAGCAGGCCGAGACCCGCAGCGCCCGCCGCACGCAGGGCCACGCCGTCTCCGCCCGCACCGGCCAGCCGATCCGGCTGGCGCAGGCACGCACCACCCGATAACCCCCCACGCCCACCGCGGTTGCCGCGGGCGTCAATTTTTCCGACGCGGCCGTCCTTGACGGCCGCGTTTTCGTATCCGCTTCATCCGGAATGGCCAGCAAGCCCGGCAACGTCGCCCTCATCGCCCTCGCCCAGGTGCTGGTGCTGTCCCTGTGGTTCTCGGGCACCGCCGCCGGGCCGGGCATGGCGCGCGATTCGGTGCTGCCGGCGGGCTTCCAGGCGCTGCTCACCTCCGCCGTCCAGGCCGGCTTCGTGGCGGGAACCCTGGCCAGCGCCCTGCTCGCCTTGCCCGACCGCTTCGATCCGCGCCGGGTCTTCGCCGCTTCGGCGCTGCTGGGGGCGGCCGCGAACGCGCTGATCCTCGCATTGCCGCTCGGCTCGGACGCAGCCGTCGCGGCGCGTTTCGCCACGGGCGCGGCGCTGGCCGGGGTCTATCCGGTCGGGATGAAGCTCGCGGCCGGCTGGGCCGACCGGCGCGACATGGGGCTGATCGTCGGCATCCTGGTGGGCGGGCTGACGCTGGGCTCGGCCTCGCCGCATCTCGTGAACGCGCTGGGCGGCCTCGACTGGCGGCTGACCCTGGGCTTCGCCACGGCCGCGGCGGCGGCGGGCGCCGCGCTGATCGGCGTCATCAGGCTCGGGCCCCGGCATGCGCCCGCGCCGCCCTTCCGGCCGGCCGCCGTGCTGGAGCTCTGGCGCAACCGGGGCACGCGGCTCGCGACGCTCGGCTATCTCGGCCACATGTGGGAGCTCTACGCCATGTGGAGCTGGGTCGGCCTCTATCTGGCGGCCAGCTTCGCCGCCTGGCGCGGCGATGCGGTGGATCCGTCCCAGGCGGCGCTGGCGGCCTTCGCGGTGATCCTCTCGGGCGCGCTAGGCTCGGTGGTGGCGGGGCTGCTGGCGGACCGCTACGGGCGCGTGGCGGTGACGGTCGCGGCGATGGCCGTCTCAGGCGCCTGCTGCCTGCTGGCCGGAGCCTTCTTCGGGCTGCATCCCGCCTGGACGATCGGGCTCTGCCTGGTCTGGGGCTTCGCCGTCGTGGCCGATTCGGCGCAATTCTCGGCCAGCGTGGCCGAGATGTCGGCGCCCGGACTCGTGGGCACGATGCTGACCGTGCAGACGAGCCTCGGCTTCACTTTGACGCTGCTGACGATCCACCTGATGCCGGTGCTGGTGGGCGCCATGGGCTGGGGCGGCGCCTTCGCGGTGCTGGCCATCGGGCCGGCGCTGGGCTGCGTGGCGATGCTGCGGCTGCGCGATTCATCGATTCTTGATCGAAGGGAATGATTTTACAGGCCGTGGCAAGCTTATGATCCGGCCGGGCGGTCGTCGCCCAAGGAGAGAAAGAAATATGAGCCAAACGTCTCGCCGCGACCTCGCGGCCCTGTCCGTCGCCACCGCCGCGGTCGGCCTCGCCCTGGCCACCGACGCCGCCGCGCAGCCGGCCTTTCCCAACCTGACCGAGGCCGAGGGGCATCTGAGCGCCGCCCTGGAGGCCCTCCGCCGCGCGCCCGACCGCTTCGGCGGCCACAAGGCCGAGGCCATGCGGCTGATTCAGGCGGCGCTGGCCGAGATCCAGCAGGCGAAGCGCGCCTTCCGCTGAGAAGGAAGGCTCAGACCATCTCGGCCGAGCGGTCCCAGAGGTTGGGCACCGCGGCGTTGGTGTAACCGGAGACGAAGCGCTTCCGCGCGCTCGTCCCGGGGTCGAAGGTGTGGCGCTCGATCGCGCCGATATTGCCGCCATAGACATGGATGGAGATCGACGGCCGGTCGGCGATCGCGTTCTCCACCCAGTGCACGTCCTCCTCGCCCGACCCCACGCCCACGACCTCGCCCGGCTGCAGGTGGTCCACTTGGCCGGCGCGCATCGGCGCGCCGGGCTCGGCCGGATGCATGGTCACGCTCACCTCGGCGCCGCGCAGCATGCCCACGAGGCCCCAGACCTTGTGGTTGTGGACCGGCGTCCGCTGGCCGATGCCCCAGACGAAGCTCACCACGCTGAAGCGCTCCAGCGGGTCGCAGTGGAGCAGGTACTGGCGATAGGTCGGGCCGGGCTCGGCGAGCGACTCGGGCAGCCAGTCGTCCTGCGAGACGAGGCTCTTCAGCAAGGCCCCGCCCTCCTTGAGCCAGCGCTCCTCCGTCGGCGAATCGCCGGCGAGCCGCGTCATGTCCTGGATGAAGCCGCGCAGGCGCGAGATGTTCGTCATGCTACCCCTCGCCAAGCGCCCGCTTGGCCACCGCGGCGAGGAAGCCGGAGGCGGCGGGCAGGATCGCGTCGTTGAAGTCATAGGACGGATTGTGCAGTTCTCGGCCGTTCTCGGCCGGGCCGTTGCCGATCCAGACGAAGGCGCCGGGCACCTCGTCCAGGAACCAGGAGAAGTCCTCGCCGGTCATGGCGGGCCCCAGCTCGCGCGTGACCTGGGTGACATCAGCGGCGGCAGCGGCGGCGGTGTCGCGCTCGGCCGGGTGGTTCGTGGTCACCGGCACGCCGCGCTTGAAGTTGACTGTGGCCGAGAGGCCGAAGGCCATCGCGATGCCCTGGGAGATCTCGCGCATACGCGTCTCGATCAGGTCTCCCACGGCGGAATCGAGCCAGCGGGCGGTGCCCTTGAGCACGGCGCGGGCCGGCACCTGGTTCTGCGCCTCGCCCGAGGCCGCCATGGTGATGCTGACCACGCCGGCCTTCATGGGATCCACCTCGCGCGAGACGATGGATTGCAGCGCCACAATGGCGTGGCCGGCGCCGACCATGGGATCCTTCGTCATGTGCGGCAGGGCGGCGTGGCCGGCATGGCCGTCGAAGGTGATGTCGAAGCGGGCACCGGCGGCCATGACGGCGCTCTCATGCACGGCGACGGTGCCGGCGGCGAGGCCGGGCCAGTTGTGCCAGCCGAAGATGCGCTCCATCGGGAAGCGCTGGAACAGCCCGTCGGCGATCATCTTGAGCGCGCCGTTGCCGCCCTCCTCCGCCGGCTGGAAGACGAGGCGCACCGTACCGGACCAGGAGGTGTCGGCCTGCAGCAGGGCCGCCGCGCCGAGCAGCGCCGCCGTATGTCCGTCATGGCCGCAGGCGTGCATGACGCCGGGCTTGCGGCTGCGGTGCGGCAGCGACTCGTCGGCCTCCTGGATGGGCAGGGCGTCCATGTCGGCGCGCAGGCCGACGCTGCGGTTGCCGCCCATGCCGCCTGCCTGCCCGCTCCCGACCTGGCGCCGGAGGGTGGCCACGACGCCATGGCCGCCGATGCCGCTCTCGATCTCGGTGATGCCCAGCGATTGGAGCTTCTCCACCACGAAGGCGGC
>JAQGHZ010000508.1 GCA_028291485.1 Rubritepida sp.
CCGGGAATTGCTCGACGCGGAACAGGTGTCCGGCGAGGGCTGATTCCTGGGCCCGCCGGATCAGGATGGAGTGTTTCGGATGCTGACCCGCCGCTCGCTGCCGCTGATTGCGGCAATCCCCCTCGCCGCCCCCGGCATCGCCCGTGCCGCCTTCCCCGATCGCACCATGACCATGATCGTGCCCTACGCGCCCGGCGGCTCGGCCGACGTGCTGGCCCGCGTCCTCGCACCGGAGATGGCGAAGGTGCTCGGCCACAGCGTGGTGGTGGAGCTGCGCCCCGGGGCCGGCGGCCATATCGGCGGCGCCTATGTCGCTGTTACTGCGCGCGCCGACGGCTACACCCTCCTGCTCGGCTCGGTCTCCGCCGCCACCGGCCCGGCGCTGCAGAACCTGAACTACGATCCGGTGAACGGCCTCACGCCGCTCGGCGGCATCGGCACCGTGCCGAACATGATGGTCGTCTCGCCGCAATCGCCCTTCCACTCCGTGCAGGACGTCATCGCGGCGGCCCGCGCGCGGCCGGGCGAGATCACCTACGGCTCCTCCGGCCCGGGCACCGGCAGCCACCTCGCCGGCGAGCTGCTGGGCGCCATGACCGACACGCGGCTGCTGCACGTGCCTTATCGCGGCTCCGGCGCGGTCTATCCCGACCTGATCAGCCAGCGGCTGTCCTTCCTGCTGGACGCGATGGGTTCCGCCTCGGGCCAGGTGATGGGCGGCTCGGTGCGGGCGATCGGCGTCAGCTCGCCCGAGCGCTCGCCGGTCTTCCCGGCCGTGCCGACCATCGCCGAGCAGGGCGTCCCCGACTACGCCTTCTCGCTCTGGCTGGGCTTCTTCACCCGCGCGGGCACGCCGCCCGACGCCTTCGCGCGGCTGGAGGAGGCGAACCGGATCGCGGTCGCGACCCCCGCCGTGCAGGAGAGGCTGCGGCAGGCCTCGGCCATCGCCATCCCGACCGACGCCGCGGGCTTCTCCGCCTTCTTCCGCGCGGAGGTGGCGCGCTGGGCCGAACTGGTCCGCTCCGGACGGGTGCGGCGGCTGGAGGGCTGAGCCGACTCTCGCCACATCGCGAATGCTTCGCAATTGCGGAGTCGCCGGGGCTGGACTAAGGAGCCGGCTGCATCGTCTTCGGAGCCCTCCACCCCGTGTCGCGACCCGCGGCGGCCGAACCGCCGCCCCCCCTCAGCTATGCCCAGATCACCGGAAAATCGCCCGAGGAGCTGGCGCGCCTGCTCGAGGGCGACCCCACCGAGGCGGCGCGGCTGCTGGGCGCCGCCGCGCGCTACGGCATCGTCGAGGCGCAGGCCGCCT
The DNA here is from genome assembly GCA_028291485.1 of Rubritepida sp. Lineage (GTDB taxonomy): Bacteria > Pseudomonadota > Alphaproteobacteria > Acetobacterales > Acetobacteraceae > Roseococcus. The sequence goes on from JAQGHZ010000508.1 coordinate 1,313, forward strand.
ATGCCCAGCTGCTGCTCCACGGCCGTGGCGTGAAGCGCGACCCGGAGGGGGCTTACCGCTGGTTCGAGGTTGCCGCCGGGGCCGGCTCGCTCGACGCCACCAACATGCTGGGCCGCTGCCATGAGCTCGGCTGGGGCGTGCCGGCCGACGCCGCCCAGGCCGCGGAGCACTATCGCGATGCCGCCCGGCGCGGGCTGGACTGGGGCCAGTACAACTACGCCAACCTGCTCGCGCGCGGGTCCGGCGTGGCGCAGGACCGCGACGAGGCGCTGGCCTGGTATCGCCGCGCCGCCGGGCAGGGCCACGTGAAGTCGATGAACCTCGTCGGGCGGTTCGTGGAGGAGGGCTGGGGCGGCGTCGCCGCCGATCCCGGCGCCGCCGAGGGCTGGTATCGCCGCGCCGCCGAGGGCGGCGATTTCCGGGGGCAGTTCAACCACGGCAGCGTGCTCGCCCGGCGCGGCGAGGCGGCGGAAGCCGCCGGCTGGTTCCGCAAGGCGGCCGCGACCGGCACGCTCGGCTTCCTGCGCAGCATGGCGACGCATCTGGAGCGTCAGCCGGATGCGGGGCTGCGGGCGATCGCCGTCGAGATTCTGGCCCGTTGCCGCGAGTCCGGCGAGGCGACGGATCTCTTCGCTTATGGAAAGGCGGTCCTGGAACAGGATCCCGCCGCGGCCCGCGAATGGCTCGGCCGGGCGGCAGCTCTGGGCCACGCGGAAGCCCGCGACCTGCTCGGCGAGAGCGGCCTCGGCGGCCGATGGGCGCGGTGGCGCGCCCGCTTGCGGTCGCGCCTCGAGATGAACGAATAGCCATGCCTCGGTATATTGCGAACGACTCTCAGTCGCGTTACTGACGGTGGCTGTCCGTTTTCGGCAGCCACGAATTTTCTCTCCACGCCACGTTGTGGCGGATCCGCAACATCCCAGCAAACTTGTAACGATTTGGGTTCGCTCATTTGCGAATGACTCTCAATTGCGTTACGTCACGGGCAGAAGTTCTCCCGAAGGGTCAGACATGTCGCTGCGCGAAACCCCTAACTCCTGGCAGCCGAGCCTCGGCCTTGTCGGCCTCGGCTTCCTCGCCTCGCTGCCCGCCGGCGCCCAGACACCCGACCCCGCATCTGACCTCGCGCCCTCCGCCCTCAACCTCCCCGAGCTGGACGTCGGCGGCCAGGCGCCGAACCGCTACACCACGCCCGAGAACGTCATCACGCCCCGCTCGCCCGTGAGCGTCCGGGACACGCCCCAGTCCATCAGCGTGGTGCCCCGCACCCTGATCGACGAGCGCGGCGCCGTCTCGCTCCGCGAAGCGCTCCGCAACGTCACCGGCATCAGCCTCGCCGCCGGCGAGGGCGGCCTCTCGGGCGACAACCTCACGCTCCGCGGCTTCAGCGCCGTCAACGACTTCTACATCGACGGCATCCGCGACAGCGCGCCCTACACGCGTGACCCCTTCAACGTGGAATCCATCGAGGTCCTGAAGGGCCCCTCGGCCGTCATGTTCGGCCGCGGCTCGACCGGCGGCGTCATCAACCAGACCTCGCGTCAGCCGCAGGCCCGCAACTTCGGCGAATTCACCATGTCGGCGATGTCGCCGCTGGGCTTCCGCGCCACCTCCGACGTCAACGTCGTGGTCGGCGGCGTGGCCATGCGCCTCAACGCCATGGCGATGCACCAGGACGTGGCGCGCCGCGACAACGTCTACAACGAGCGCTGGGGCGTCGCCCCGTCCATCACCTGGGGCCTTGGCGGCGACACGCAGCTGACCTTCAACTACCTGCACCAGACAGAGGACAACATTCCCGACTTCGGCATCCCGGTCATCGCGGGCCGTGTCGCGAACGTGCCGCTCCAGAACTACTACGGCCTGCGCAACGTCGACCGCGAGCAATACGTCACCGACGTGCTGACGGCGCGCCTGCAGCACCGCTTCACCGATGGCGTGACGGTCAGCAACACCATGCGCTTCGGCAACTACTACCGCGACATCAGCTCCACGGCACCGCGCATCATCGGCACCGTGACGGCGCTCACGCCGCTGGCCGACATCATGGTGACGCGCCAAGCGCAGCTGCGTGCCGGCACCAGCAACGTCCTCGAGAATCAGACCGAACTGCGCGTCCAGGCCGTCACAGGCCCGTTGCAGCACAATGTCGTGTCCGGCCTGGAGATCGGCCGCGAGAGCGTGCAGCTTCGTCGCTGGACGGCGAC
>JAQGHZ010000686.1 GCA_028291485.1 Rubritepida sp.
AGAGCGGCCGGTCCGCCGTGAAGATGACCAGCGCGACCAGGGCGACCGCGGCCACGGCATTGGCCAGGGCCACCTTCCAGCCCACCCAGACGGCGTCCGTACCCAGCATGTCGCGGAACAGCGCCGCACCGGGGATGCGTCCCGCGCGGCCGAGCGGCCAGAGCGCGAAGGACAGCGCCGTCAGCAGGCCGAAGAGCGCGGCCATGGCCAGCGGCGCCGGGTAGACGGCGAGCCGGGGCGGGATGGGCAGGGCGGCGCCCAGCGCCTGGGCGGCGAGCCAGGTCAGGAACAGGCCGCCCCCCAGCCCGATCGCGATGCCCAGCACCGAGAGCGCCAGCACCTGGATCAGGTAGGCGGAGAAGATCGCGGCCGTCGGCGCGCCCATGCAGCGCAGGGTCGCGATGGTGCGGGCCCGCGCGTCGAGCCAGGCGCGCACGCCCGTCGCCACGCCGATCCCGCCGACGAGCAGGGCCGTTAGCCCGGCCAGGGTCAGGAAGGAGGCCGCGCGGTCAAGAAAGCGGTTCACCCCCGGATCCGCCTGGTCGGCCCGGCGGATGCGCCAGGGGGCGCCGGGGAAGGCGGCGGCCAGCTCGGTCGCGAAGGCGCGGGCGGCGACGCCCGCCGGCAGGCGGATGCGGTATTCGTAGGTGACGAGGCTGCCGGGCTGGATCAGGCCGGTGGCGTGGAGCTGGTCCAGCGGCAGGATGGCGCGCGGGCCGAAGATGGTCGGCGTGGCGACGCGGTCCGGCTCGTCGGTGATGCGTGCGGCCAGCGTGACCTCGGACTCGCCCAGCCGGAGGCGGTCGCCGGGGGAGACGCCGAGGCGTTCGGCGATGGCCGGGTCGACGGCGATGACGGCGCCCCGCAGCGGCACGGCCGGCTCCAGCCCGAGGGTGCCGTAGAGCGGGTAGCGGTCGTCGGCGGCCTTCAGCTCCACCAGCATGCGCTCGCCGTTGGGCGCGATGAGCATGCTCCGCAACAGCGCGACCTCGCTGATCGTGGCGCCGCGGGCGCGGACCCAGTCGAGCACCGGCGCCTCGACGGGCTGGCTGCCCTGGCGGATCTCGAGGTCGCCGCCCAGGATGCGGGCGCCGTCGGCCTGGAGGCCGGCCTGCACGCCGGAACGCAGGCTGCCCACGGCCGCGATGGCCGCGACGCCGAGCGCCAGGCAGGCCAGCACGATGCGCAGGCCCTTGGTGCCGCCGCGCAGCTCGCGGCGGGCCAGGGTCCAGCCGAGGCGCAAGTTCCTCATTCCGCGGCTTCGGCCATGGCGGCGGTGTCGCTGGCGATCAGCCCGTCCTCGATGCGGATCTGCCGCTCGCAGCGGGCGGCCAGGGCGGGATCATGGGTGATCAGGATCAGCGTCGTGCCGAATTTCTCGCGGAGGTCGAAGAGCAGGTCCATCACGGCCAGCCCCGTCGCGCGGTCGAGGTTGCCGGTGGGCTCGTCCGCCAGGATCAGGCGGGGGAGGGCGACGAAGGCGCGGGCCACCGCCACGCGCTGCTGCTCGCCGCCCGAGAGCTGGCCGGGGTAGTGCGTCAGCCGGTGGCCGAGTCCCACGGATTTCAGCGCCGCCTCGGCGCGGGTGAAGGCGTGCTCGTCGCCTGCGAATTCGAGCGGCAGCGCCACGTTCTCCAGCGCCGACATGGTGGGGACGAGGTGGAAGGACTGGAAGACGATGCCCACCTCCTCGCGCCGGAAGCGGGCCAGCGCGTCCTCGCCCAGGGCGCCGAGCGGGCGCCCGGCCACGGCCAGATGGCCCGAGGTGGCCTTCTCCAGCCCCGCCAGAAGCATGAGCAGCGAGGTCTTGCCCGAACCCGAGGGCCCGACGATGCCCACGGCCTCGCCCTCGCCGATCTGGAGGTCGACGCCTTTCAGGATGTTGACCCGGCCGGCGCTGGACCCCACCTCGAAGGTGAGATTTCGCGCCTCGATCAGGGGCGTGGCGGAGGCTGTCAGCTTGCTCATGACCACTGCATATGGCCGGCGCGCTGCGCTGCAAAAGGTTTTGTTGCTTTTTGCTACACCGGCATTTGCCCAAGGAAGCTCGCCCGTGAGGCTATTGGTACTCGGGGATTCCCTCACGGCGGGCTACGGCCTGCCCCGCGGCGAGGGTTTCGCGCCCAGGCTCCAGCAGGCCCTGGTCGCGGCCGGAAGGCAGGTCCGCGTGATCGATGCCGGCGTCTCGGGCGACACCATGGCCGGCGGCTCGGCCCGGCTCGACTGGGCGCTGGCCGAGCGGCCGCAGGCGGCGGTCGTGGCGCTGGGGGCCAATGACGGGCTGCGCGGCCTGCCGCCGGCGCGGATGGCCGAGGCGCTGGAATCGATTCTCTCGCGGCTGGAGGCACGGCGGATTCCCGTGCTGCTCGCGGGCATGCTGGCGCCGCCCAACCTCGGCGCCGACTACGGCCGCGCCTTCGAGGCGGTCTACAAGGACGCGGTGGCCAAGCGGCCGAGCCTGGTCTTGTACCCATTCTTCCTCGACGGGGTCGCCGCGCAGCGTGGGCTCAACCAGGCCGACAACATCCACCCCAACCAGGCCGGCGTCGCCGAGATCGTGCGGCGGATTCTCCCTGTCACGGAACAACTTCTGGACCGAGTGACACCTGCCGCCGCAGGATAATGGTGCGAATCCGGGAAGGGGGCCCTGCCCATGCGTCTCTTCGTCGCTCTTGACCTTCCGCAGGAGGTAAAGGTCCGTCTGGCCGCCATGTGCGGCGGAATTCCAGGGGTCCGGTGGGTGAAGCCGGAGAATTACCACCTCACCCTGCGCTTCATCGGCGAGGTGCCCGGCTACATGGCGGAGGAGCTGGACATCGCGCTGGCCAATATCCGCGCGAAGCCCTTCGAGCTCAGCCTTTCCGGCCTCGGCACCTTCGAGAAATCTGGGCGGGTGCAGTCGCTGCACGTGGCGGCCGAGCGGACACCGGGCCTCGCGCATTTGCAGGCCAAGATCGAGACCGCCCTGCAACGCGCTGGATTGCCACCGGAACGCAAGAAGTTCGCGCCGCATGTCACCATCGCGCGGACCGACGGCGCGGCCGTGCCGAAGCTCGCGGCCTTCGTGCAGGCGCACAATCTCTTCCGCAGCGCGCCGGTGACGGTGGAGCACTTCGTGCTCTTCTCCTCGCGGC
>JAQGHZ010000687.1 GCA_028291485.1 Rubritepida sp.
GGTCGCGTCCTTGAGGCGCGGCATGGGCCGGCCATAGAGGATGCCCAGATTCGCGCCGAGCCCGCGCAGCGTGGCCGCATGCCCGCGCGAATAGGTGCTGATGCCGGTGCCATGGGAGTGGGTGAGCGAAAAGCCGTCCATCCAGATACGAGGGGAGTCACCGAGCATGGACCCACCTTGCCTTCGCGGCGACAAGGCGACAAGGCTGCCATGAAATCACCCGCATCTGCCGGCACATCCGCTCGCATCGAGATACAATTCCCGCTGACACAGGCCCGCTGACACAGGAATGCTCCGTCACATGAGTGCAACCGACATCGTTCCCGTCATCCTTTCGGGCGGAACCGGCAGCCGGCTCTGGCCGCTGTCGCGCGAGTCGAATCCGAAGCAGTTCTGGCCGCTGCTCTCCGGGCGGACCATGGTGCAGGAGACGGCCCTCCGCGCCTCGGGTCCGGGCTTCGCGCCGCCGATCGCCGTGGTGGGTGAGGCGCACCGCTTCCTCGTGGCCGAGCAGCTGCGCGACGCCGGGATCGCCGATCCGCAGATCGTCCTGGAGCCGGAGGGTCGCAATTCTGCCCCGGCCATCGCCACGGCCGCGCTGCTGGTGGCCGAGGCCAGCGCCGATGCGGTGATGTGGATCATGGCGGCCGACGCCGCGATCAACGACGTGCCCGCGCTGCACGCCGCCCTGGCGCTGGCCGCCGCCGCGGCGCGGACCGGCCGCATCGTCACCTTCGGCGTCCGGCCCGACCAGCCGCACACCGGCTTCGGCTACATCGAGATGGCCGAGGCGCTGGGCGAGGTGCCGGGCGTCCATGTCGTGGCCAGCTTCAAGGAGAAGCCGGACCCCGAAACCGCCAAGCGCCTCTCGACCGACGGAAAGCATGTCTGGAACAGCGGCATGTTCGTGGCCACCGCCGCGACCCTGCTGCAGGAGCTGGCGCAACACGCGCCGGCGGTGCTGGCGGCCGCGAGGGCAGCGCTGGCGGCCTCCGCCCGCGACCTCGACTTCATCCGCCTGGGCGCGGAGGAGTTCCGCCGCGCGCCCTCCGTCTCGATCGACTACGCGGTGATGGAGCACACGCGCCACGCCGCCGTGGTGCCGGCCAACCTCGGCTGGAGCGACGTGGGCAGCTGGGACGCGCTGTGGGAGGCCTCGCCGCAGGATGCCAGCCGCAACGTGCTGCAGGGGCCGGTGGAGTCGCTGGATTCCGAAGGCTGCCTGGTGCGGTCCGAGGGCATTCTCACCGCCGTGCTCGGCCTCAAGGACGTGGTGCTGGTGGTGACGGACGACGCCGTCCTCGCCATGCCGCGCGACCGCGCGCAGGACGTGAAGCAGATCGTCGAGCGGCTGCGTGCCAAGGGCAACAAGCTGGCCACCGAGCATCGCCGCATGTACCGCCCCTGGGGCCATTACGAGGGGCTGATCCTCGGCGATCGCTTCCAGGTGAAGCAGATCGTCGTGCGGCCCGGCGGCAAGCTTTCGTTGCAGAAGCACCATCACCGCGCCGAGCACTGGGTCGTGGTGAGCGGCACGGCCCGCGTCCGGCGCGATGCGGAGAACATCCTGCTGACCGAGAACCAGAGCGTCTATCTACCGCTGGGCTGCACGCACCGGCTGGAGAATCCCGGCATGATCCCGCTTGCGCTCATCGAGGTCCAGGTGGGCTCCTATCTGGGCGAGGACGACATCGTGCGCATCGAAGACACGTATGGAAGAAGCTGAGGGTTTTTTGCGCCCTCAGGCGCCGGGCGCGCGCTCGGCGCGCCTGGCTTCGCCGCGCGGCTGATGCGCCCGGCTGGAAGGTCGGTTGGGCGGCGCCGGCCGCTGTGCGGCCGGACTCTCCGTGGTCGGCGCCTGATCCCCGTTGGGAACCAGAGGCCGGCACTTCATGACTGAGGGCGGGCCTTCCCCTCGAATCGTCGTCGATCTGACGGATCTCCTCGAATTCTTCGAGGGCAACCGGGCGCCGATGGGCGTGGCGCGGGTCCAGATGGCGCTGCTGGAGGCCGGCTTCGAGCCCGGCGCGCCGCCGCTCTTCCATCTCGCGGCCTTCTCCGTCGAGCAGGGCGCCTTCGTCGCCTTCCCGCAGCCCATGCTGGCCGCCCTCATCCGCGGCGCGCGCCAGGGCGGCTTGCCGGACGCGGAGGACTGGCAATCCCTGCGGCTGGAGATGCGCACCGCCCGCGAGGCCGCCGATCCCTTCGCCTTCGCACCCGGCGACCGCGTGGTCGCGCTCGGCCTCACCGGCGCCTTCCCCCAGCAGCTTCGCCGCCTGCGCGAGCTGCGGCATGCGCATGGCGCGGTGATCTGCACCCTCTTCTACGACGCCATTCCCCTCGCCGCCCCGGAGCATTGCGAGGCGAAGCTGTCGCGCAGCTTCGCCGAGCACCTGCTGGCCACCTGCCTGCAGATCGACCGCGCGGTGGCCATCAGCGCCCGCTCGGCCCATGATTTCCGCGAGTGGCAGCGCCGGCTGCTGCCGCAGCTCGACATCCCCTGCGGAATCATGCCGCTCGACGCGAGCTTCCCGGCGCTGGCCGATTCCGCACCTCTCGCCGAGGAGGAGCTGCCCGCCGTCCTGCGCGAGGGCCGCCCCTTCGTGCTCTGCGTCGCGACGCTGGAATCGCGGAAGAACCACCTGCTGCTGCTGCACGCCTGGCTCACCTTGCTGCGGCGGCACGGCGATGCGGTGATTCCGGACCTCGTGCTGGTGGGCCGTCCGGGCTTCAGCGCCGCGCCGGTGCTGCAGCTGATGGAGGCCGCGCCCGAGCTGCGGCGGCGGGTGACGCATCTGCGCCATGTCGGCGACGCCCTGCTCGGCCGGCTCTACGAGCGCTGCCTCTTCACCGTCTTCAACAGCTTCTACGAGGGCTGGGGCCTGCCGGTCACCGAGGCGCTGGCCCATGGCAAGCTCGCGCTGGCCCCCGACCACACCAGCCTGCGCGAGGCCGGCGGCACCGCGGCTCTCTACTTCACGCCGCAGAGCGAGCCCGAGCTGGCCGAGGCCGCCTGGTCCCTCATCCGCGACCCCGCGCGCCGCCATCAGCTGGAGGAGGCCATCCCCGGCCGCGTCACGCTGCGGAGCTGGCGCGAGGTCGCCGAGGGGCTGGTCGCCACGCTGCTGGCCCCGGCCGAGCCGCTGCCCGACCCGCTGGGCCGACTCTCTTCCCCATCGGCGAGCGCA
>JAQGHZ010000705.1 GCA_028291485.1 Rubritepida sp.
GGCGTGCCGGTGACGGCCTGCGCCATCATGCGGCCTTCGAGGTCGAAGATGCCGGCCGAGAGATCGCCCGCCTCGCGCACCGTGGTGCTGAAGGCGGTGCGGATCATGGTCTGCGCCTGCTCCTCGACCACCGCGATGAGGCGGTTCCACTGGATCTGGCGCTGGATCTTTTCGAGGGCGTTCATCAGGCTTCTCCTCGCGTCAGTTCCAGATAACCGAGCCCGTCCATCCGGCAGGTCCAGCCCGGGCCGACCAGCGTGCTCGTCTCGTCCTCGGCCACGATGCAGGGGCCGGGCACGGTGGCGCCAGGATTGATCTGCGTGCGGTCATAGACCTGCCAGGTCGCGACCAGCCCGGTCGAGGTGTCGCGCACCTCCTGCGTGCGGATCGGTTTGGGAGCCGGCGCATCCGCCACTGTGGCGACGGGCTTCACCGCATCCACCTTGGTCGCGACGGTGACGGCGAAACTCAGCACCTCGACGTCGGAGCCCGGCACCGGCCGGTCGTAGAAGCGCGTGTACTCGGCGTCGTAGGCCGCGCGGATGGCGGCGACATCCGCCTCGACCAGCGGGCGCACCGGCAAAGCGACGGCGATCTCGTGCCCCTGCCCCACATAGCGCATGTAGCCGATGCGGTGCTCGACGGTATCAGCGCCGAAGCTGCCTTCCGCGACGACCTTGGACGCTTCCGCGCTCATCGAGGCGAGCAGCGCGTTCACATCAGCCACGTCGAAGCTGGCGAAGCGCGTGTAGAGGCTCTTCACCACCTCGTAGCCGACCGGCGCGCGGAGGAAGCCGATGGCCGAGCCCACGCCGGCGCCGCTCGGCACCAGCATGCGCTTCACGCCGATCTTCTCGGCCACGCGATAGCCATGCACGGGCCCGCCGCCGCCGAAGGCGATGATGGCGCGGCCCTCATAGGATTTGGCGCTCTCGATGGCATGGACGCGGGCCGCATTGGCCATGTTCTCGTCCACCATCTCGACCACGCCGAGTGCTGCCATGCCGGCCTCGAGCCCCAGGCCCTTGCCGACATGCTCGACCAGCGCCGCCTCGGCGGGCGCGGTCTTCAGCGGGAAGGAACCGCCCGCGAAAGCGACCGGATCGTAGCGGCCCAGCGCCAGGTTGGCGTCCGTCACGGCCGGCTTGGTGCCGCCGCGGCCATAGCAGGCCGGTCCCGGATCGGCGCCCGCGGATTCCGGCCCCACCTGGATGCGCCCCATGCTGTCGAGATGCGCGAGCGAGCCGCCGCCGGCGCCGATCTCCACCATCTCGATCACGGGGATGCGCAGCGGCAGGCCCGAGCCCTTGCGGAAACGCCCCACGCGCGCGACCTCGAAGCTACGGCTAGCCTGCGGCGCGAAATCGTCGATGAGGCAGACCTTGGCGGTCGTGCCCCCCATGTCGAAGCTGAGCACCTTCTGCCAGCCAAGCTGCCGCGCCACGTAGGCGGAGAAAATCGCTCCTCCGGCAGGGCCGCTTTCCACCAGGCGGATCGGGAAGCGCGAGGCCGTCTCGATCGTGGTCAGCCCACCGCCGGAGAGCATCAGGAAGAGCGGGCAGGTCATCCCGCCCGAGCGCAGATCCGCCTCCAGGCGCGCGAGATAGCTCGCCATCAGCGGCTGCACATAGGCATTGGCGACGGTGGTGCTGAAGCGCTCCCATTCGCGCATCTCCGGGCTCACCTCGGAGCTCAGCGAGATCGGCAGGTCGGCCCATTCGGCGCGGATGATCTCCGCGGCGCGCTGCTCATGCGCCGGGTTCACGAAGCCGTGCAGGAAGCCGATGGCGAGGCTCTCGATCCCCTCGGACTTCAGGAAGGGAACGTGCGCGCGCACCGCCGCCTCGTCGAGCGGAATCAGCACCTGGCCGGTGTTGTCGAGGCGCTCGGGCACCGGCAGGCGCCAGCGGCGCGGCACCAGCGGCTGCGGCAGCTCGATGTTGAGGTCGTACTGGTCGTAGCGGCTTTCATTGCCCAGCGCGAGAACGTCGCGGAAGCCCTCGGTGGTCAGCAGCGCCGTCTTCGCGCCCTTGCGCTCGATGAGCGCGTTGGTCGCCAGCGTCGTGCCATGGATCAGCAGCACGATGTCGGAGGGCTGCATGCCGGCCTTGGCCAGCACGGCCTTCACGCCTTCCAGCACGCCGAGCTCCGGCGCGTGGGGGGTGGTGAGGACCTTGGTGGTCCAGCGGGAAACCTGGTCTTCGGAAACCGTCGCCTCGATGGCGACGTCGGTGAAAGTGCCGCCGATATCGACGGCGAGACGCGCATTCTGCGCGCGCGGCCGATTCACGCCTTCGCTGGCGCTCAGCCGATCGGACGCGCTCACCACCCGCGCACCATCCCACCGTCGATGCGGAAGATCTCGCCCGTGATGTAGGCGGCCTGATCGCTGCAGAGGAAGGCCACCAGCGGGCCGTACTCGCTCGGCAGGCCGTAGCGGCCGGCGGGGATGGTCTTGCTGCGCTCGGCGACGACATCGTCCACCGACTTGCCGGAACGCTTCGCCAGACCCGCCGCCGTCTCCAGGCTGCGGTCGGTGCGGATCGCGCCGGGGGCCACGATGTTGCAGGTGATCCCTTCGTGCGCCACCTCGGCCGAGAGGGTCTTGAGCCAGCCCATCACGCTCGCGCGCAGGGCGTTGCTCAGCACGAGGTTCGGGATCGGCTGGAACATGCCGGTGCTGCCGACATTGATGATGCGGCCGTGCTTCTGCTCGCGCATGGCCGGCAGCAGCTTGTTGGTCACGCGCAGCGGCGCCAGCACGATGCGCTGGAACCAGGTGACCATCGCCTCCTCGGTCAGCTCCAGCGCCGGGCCCGGCGGCGGGCCGCCATGGTTCAGGATCACGATATCCACGCCGCCCATGGCCTTCGCCGCGCCCTCGGCCAGCGCATCCATCTGCGCGCCTTCAGCCACATCGGCCGGAATGCCGACGCAGGAGGCGGCGCCCAACGACACCAGCTCGCGTGCGGCCGTGTCCAGCGTCGCCTGGTCGCGCCCGCTGATCACCAGGGCCGCGCCCTCCGCTGCCAGCGCATCCGCGATCGAGCGCCCGAGGCCCTTCGAGGCCCCCATCACCAGCGCGCGCTTGCCCTTGAGACCGAGATCCATAACGCAACTACCCTTATGAGGAATTTCGCCGGGACCGTGCCGCGAGAGGCCCCCTCTGGCAAGCCGGCCCATGGCCGTTATGTTGCGTGCGAGATTGGAAACGACCAGGAAATCACCATGCCAAAGCCCGTGCTGCTCATCACCCGCAAGCTCCCCGAGGCCATCGAGGCGAAGGCCGCCCAGAATTTCGACGCCCGGCTGAACCCGAATGACGAGCCCTGGTTCCGCAGCGGCGCCGAGATCGCGAAGCGCGCCAACGAGGCCAAGGCCGGGGGCATCCTCATCGCCGCCGGCGACCCGATGAACGCCGAGACCATCGCCGCCCTGCCCGCCTCGGTGAAGGTCATCACCACCTTCAGCGTCGGCTACGACCATATCGACGTGAAGGCCGCCAAGGCCCGCGGCATCACCATCACCAACACGCCCGACGTGCTGAGCTTCGCCACCGCCGAGACGGCGATGACGCTCATGCTCATGGCCGCGCGCCGCGCCGGCGAGGGCGAGCGCATGGTCCGCGCCGGCAAGTGGGAGGGCTGGGCGCCGACGCAGCTGATGGGCGTGACGCTCGAGAAGAAGAAGCTCGGCATCCTGGGCATGGGTCGCATCGGGCGCCAGCTGGCGCAGATGGCGCGCGGCTTCTCGATGGAGATCCACTACCGCGACATCAACAAGCTGCCGCCCGAGCTGGAACTGGGCGCGACCTACCACGACGATGACGACAAGTTCCTCGCCACCATCGACGTGATCTCGATGCACGTCCCCGGCGGCGACGCGACCCGCAAGTGGCTCAACGCCGAGCGGCTGGCGAAGATGAAGAAGGGCAGCCTGGTCGTGAACTCCGGCCGCGGCGGCAGCGTGGACGACGTGGCGCTGATCGCGGCGCTCTCCTCCGGCCATATCCGTGGTGCGGGCCTCGACGTCTATGACGGCGAGCCGGTGGTGAACCCGGGCTACATGAAGCTGGAGAACGTGGCCCTGCTGCCGCATCTGGGCAGCGCCACCATCGAGGTGCGCGACGCCATGGGCCATCGCGCGCTGGACAACCTCATCGCGCTGCTGGTCGAGGGCAAGGAGCCCCCGCACGCGGTCAAGTAGTCCGCGAGGGCCCGAGTGCGATCCACTGAGGCGTCTTCGCCGAAGCCGTTGATCGCCCTGGCAGCAAACCCGGCGGCGCTACGGCTGCCGGGCGCCCGAGCGCTGGACCACGCCCGCCCACATGGGCGACACCGGGCGCGCCCAGCCAGCCGGCTTCAGGCCCGCCGCGAGGCAGCCCGGCACGGCTCTGCGCGTCCGTCAGGCAGCGCCAAGCGGCATTCAGTCCGCTACAGGCTCCGGCGGCGAAGGCTCGGCGCCCTTGAGCGCCGCGACCTCGGCCTCCAGGGCCACGATGCGAATCTCCAGCGCATCCGCATGCGTCCGCGCGCGGCGGGCGACCTCCATGGCCGCCTCCACATCCTCGGCGCGTGCCAGCTCCAGCTTGCGGACCACGGCCTCCACCTGGGCCTTGGCCATCGCCTCCATCTCCGCGCGCAGTCCGCTCAGCAGCGAGAAGGCGCCACCGGCCATCCCCGCGAGATCGTCCAGCCGCTGCCTGCCATCCTTGAACATCCGGTACTCCTCGCCCCCCTGGGGCCCATTGGCCTTGCTGCCCGGCCCCGGGCGATATAACGGGCTGGCATGATCCTCGTCACCGGCGGCGCCGGCTTTATCGGCTCGAACCTTGTCGCAGCTCTCACCGCCCGTGGCGAGGAGGTGGTGGTCCTGGACGAGCTCGGCAACGAGGACAAGTGGCGCAACCTGTCCCAGGCGGTGCTGGCCGGGCTGCTGCCGCCGGCCGCGGTGGATGCGGCGCTGGCGATGCGGCCCCGGGCGATCGTTCATCTCGGCGCCATCAGCGCCACCACGGTCCGCGACGGCGACCTCGTGGCCGACACGAACTTCACCCTCTCGCTGAAGCTGTGGGACTGGTGCACCGAGTACGGCGTGCCCTTCCTCTACGCCTCCTCCGCCGCGACCTACGGCAATGGCGACGAGGGCTTCGAGGACGAGGAAACGCCGGAGGGCCTCGCCCGGCTGCAGCCGCTGAATCTCTATGGCTGGTCCAAGCACCTCTTCGACCGTCGCGTCGCACAGCTGATCCAACTCGGCCGGGCGCGCCCGCCGCAATGGGCCGGGCTGAAGTTCTTCAACGTCTATGGCCCACGCGAGAGCTATAAGGGCCGCATGGCGAGCGTGGCCCTGCACAAGTTCCGCGAGATCCTCTCCGGCCAGCCGGCGCGCCTCTTTGCCTCGGACCGCGACGGCATCGCCGACGGCATGCAGTCGCGCGACTTCGTGAGCGTGGGCGACTGCGTGCGCGTGATGCTCTGGCTCCTGGACAATCCCCGCGTCTCGGGCCTGTTCAACTGCGGCAGCGGCCAGGCGCGCAGCTTCCTCGACCTGACCAAGGCGGTCTACGCCGCGCTGGGCCTGCCCGAACGCATCGAGTTCATGCCCATGCCCGGGGATCTGCGCGGCAAGTACCAGTACTTCACGGAGGCCCCGATGGCGAAGCTGCGCCAGGCCGGCTACCCGTATCCGCCGACGCCGCTCGAGCAGGGCGTGGCGGACTATGTGGCCTGGCTGGGCACGCAAGCCTGACGCGGGCGCTTCACCCCTCCCGGCTTCACCCTCCGGCGATCGGACGTTACCGCTCCTTGAACACCGGCTTGCGCTTCTCGTTGAAGCTGCGGATGCCCTCGATCCGGTCCTCGGTCGGCACCATCCGGTTGTAGGCCTCGATCTCGAAGCGCATCCCGCTGCGCAGGTCCATCTGCAGGCCGTAATGGATGCTGCGCTTGGCCTGCCGCACCGAGATCGGCGCATTGCCCGCAATCCGCTCGGCCGTCGCCAGCGCCGCCGGCAGCAGCTCCTCGACCGGGTAGAGCGCGTTGACGATGCCCCAGTCCAGCGCCTGCTGCGCGTTGAAGGGCGTGCCCGTCAGGATGATCTCCTTCGCGCGCCGCTCGCCCACGATGCGCGGCAGAGTCTGCGTGCCGCCGGCGCCCGGCATGATGCCGATGGTCACCTCGGTCAGCGCGAAGCGCACGCCCTCGGCCGCATAGGCGAAGTCCGAGGAGAGCACCATTTCCAGCCCGCCCGCATAGGCATGCCCATTCACCGCCGCGATCACCGGAATCGGGCAGTCCAGCAGCGCCTGGAAGGCGCGCTCGAAGATCTCGTGCTGAGCCACCCATTGCGCGTCGGTCATGCCGTTGCGCTCCTTGAGGTCGCCGCCCGCGCAGAAGACGCGCCCGCCCGTCGCGGTGAAGACCACGCAGCGGACGTCGCCCGGTTCGGCCGCCAGCCCTGTCCAGAGCGCGAGCAGGTCGCGGCCCATCTGCGTGTTCAGCGCATTCGCGACCTCGGGCCGGTTGAGCCGCGCGACCAGCACATGCGGCGCAGGGGTCTCCAGGGCGATGGTCTCGAAGCTCGGCAGCATGGCGGGTCCTCTGAAACTTGCCGGTTGGCGAATGCCCGGGGATCCCGCAATCTGTCCCGCAAGGCCAAGGGTCACAATCCTGGCCACCGGAGAGAAGCATGTTCCCACGCCGAGGCCTGCTGGCCGCCCCCTTCGTCCTTGCGGCCGCGCCCACCCTCGCCCAAAGTTCCAACACTCCCAGCGCCTATCCGCAGCGGCCCGTTCGCGTGGTGATCCCCTGGCCGCCGGGCCAGGCCACCGACCTCGCCGCGCGCATCGTCATGCAGCGCCTCTCCGAGACCACCGGCCAGCCCTTCGTCGCCGAGAACCGCGCCGGCGCCGGCGGCATGA
>JAQGHZ010000729.1 GCA_028291485.1 Rubritepida sp.
CGCCGCCTCGGTGCCCGCCTTCGCGACGGCGCCGGCGCTGGTCTTCGTCGCCTGCCTCATGGCCCAGGCGCTCAAGGATTTGGACTGGGGTGACGAAACCGAATACCTCCCGGCGATGTTGACCGTCCTCGCCATGCCCTTCACCTTTTCCATCGCGACCGGCATCGGTCTCGGCTTCCTCTCCTATGCCGGCATCAAGACGCTGGCCGGACGCGCGCGCGAGGTGCATGGCGCCGTCTGGGTCCTTGCGGGGCTCTGCGCGATCAAGTTTGCCGCGGTCTGATGCGCCGCCCCGCCGCTTTCGCGCCGCTGCGGCATCCGGCCTTCCGGCTGCTCTGGCTCGCCAACCTCGCCTCCAACACCGGGCTGTTCATCCAGAACACGGCGGCGGGCTGGCAGATGACCAGCCTCGACCCCGCGCCGATCATGGTCAGCTTCGTGCAGGCCTCCTCCATGCTGCCGGTCTTCCTGCTGGCCCTGCCGGCCGGCGCGCTCGCCGACATCATGGACCGCCGGGTCTTCCTCATCGGCGCGCAGCTCTGGATGGCGCTGATCGCGGCGTTGCTCTGTCTGCTCACCTGGGGCGGCGCGCTGGGGCCCTGGGGGCTGGTGGCCTTCACCTTCGCGCTCGGCGCCGGCCTCGCCATGACCTTCCCCGCCTGGGCCGCGACCACGCCCGAGCTCGTGCCGCGCGAGGACCTGGTGGGCGCCATCGCGCTCAACGGCATCGGCTTCAACCTGACCCGCGCGGTGGGCCCGGCGATCGGCGGGCTCGTGGTCGCCTGGTTCGGCATCGAGGCGGCCTTCGGGCTGAACGCGATCTGCATCCTGGCGATGGTCGTGGCACTGTTCCTGTGGAGGCGCGAGCGCACCACCTCGCGCATGCCGCGCGAGCATTTCCTGTCCGCCGTGCGGGCCGGGGCGCGCTTCGTCGCGGCCACGCCGGCCATGCACGCGGCCATCATCCGCGCGGTGGTGTTCTTCCTGTTCGGCTCCGCGGTCTGGGGGCTGCTGCCGCTGCTGGTGAGGGGCACGCTGAACCTCGGCCCCCAGGCCTTCGGGCTTCTGCTCGGCTGCATGGGCGCGGGCGCCGTCGCGGCCGGCTTCCTGCTGCCGGCCGTGCGGGGGCAGCTCGACCGCTCGGGGCTGGTCTTCTGGTCCTCGTTGCTGAGCGCACTGTCCCTGCTGATCCTGGCCTCGCTGCACCACTGGTTCTTCGCGGGCATCGGCATGCTGCTCTATGGCGTGGCCTGGATCTCGGCGGCCTCGACCCTGCAGGCCTCGGCGCAGATGGCCGCACCGGCCTGGGTGCGGGCGCGGGCGATCGGCATCTACCAGATGTGCTTCTTCGGGGCGATGGCGGCCGGCTCCGCCTTCGCCGGCTGGATCGCGGGCATCATAGGCGTGGAGCTCACCATGGGGCTCTTCGCGGTCAGCGCCGCGGCCGGCGCGCTGGGCGTGCGCAAATGGCGGTTGGAGGGCGATGCCGTCGCGCCGCCGCCGAAGGTGGAGATCGTCCACCCCGAACCCGCCGCCCCCGAGCTGCGCGACATGCTGCACGAGGGCGAGCACCGCGTGCTCGAGGTCGTGCGCTATCACGTCGCCCCCGCCGACCGCGCGAGCTTCCTCGCCGTGATGGCGCAATGCCGGCGCGTGCGGCTGCGCGGCGGGGCGGCCACCTGGCGCCTCTACGAGGATGTCGCGCATCCCGAGCGCTGGGTGGAACTCTGGGCGATCGAGAGCTGGGAGGAACACCTGCGCGAGGCGGCGCGGCTCACGGAGGAGGATCGCGTCGTCCTGGCGCGCGCAGCCGGCTTCCACACGGATGCAGGCGGTCCCGAAGCCGCGCGCTACGTGAATGTCAGGGTTTGACGAGTATCAGCCGGCTGGTCTGAGGCGATAGGCCCCTCCGATGGGGCCGATCGTCTCCAACGAGTTGCGCTCTCGCCGGTTTGTCGCAAAAATGGCGAAATCGGACGGAAGCGAAACGCCATGGCCACCATCGAGAATTACATCGACATCGCCCAGTCCTGCTACGCTCGGGCGGGATCCGCGATCGACGCCCCGGGCGAGTGGACCGTCCAGAAATGGGAATGGGCCACCTGGTACGGCAATGGCTACCAGGGCGGCGTCTTCGAGACGCGCGACGAGATCATCGTCGGCTTCTCCGGCACCAAGGGCGGGCTGACCTCCGCGCCCATTTCGCAGAATTCCGGCAACGTCCGCATCGGCGTGAACGTGATCCCCAATATGGCCGGCAGCGCCATGGCGATGGTGAACTGGGCCAAGGAGAATGCCTTCGGCCGCCCCATCAGCATCTGCGGCCACTCCCTGGGCGGCGGGCTGGCGCAGGTGGTCGGGAACTGGTCGGGCCTGCCCTTCATCTCCTTCAACGGGCCGGGCATGGCCTCGCACCTCAAGATGTCGGCCTTCAACCTGTTCAAGCCGATGCAGATGGTCCGCTCCGCCATGTCGAAAAATACTTCGGACACGGTCGGCATCTGTTTCACGGTGAAGGGCGATTTCGTCGGCGAGTTCGGCTCCCATGTGGGTTTCGAGGTCGTCGTGCCCAAGAGGATGGACAGCACGCATGGCCTCGACGCGCTGATCTCGGGAATCGGCATGGCGAAGCTGCGGACGTCGCCGCGGAACTACCTGTCCATCTGGCCAGCCCCGCCGGCTGGCCGCGGGCGGCGTTAGCAGGGCTCCCCCTTGGTCAGGGAGGGGTCGTCGGAGCGCGGGCGCTGAGGTTGCGGAAGACTCCGCGCCTCGGGTAAGGTCCGGCCCGGGGACAGCGAACACATCATGAACGATCTCTTCGGAGGGCGCGGCAAGGCCGTCGCCGCTTCCAGCTACAACGCCGCCGATATCGAGGTCCTGGAGGGGCTCGAGCCCGTGCGCCGGCGCCCCGGCATGTATATCGGCGGCACCGACGACAACGCGCTCCACCACCTGGCCGCCGAGATCCTGGACAACGCCATGGACGAGGCGGTGGCCGGCCATGCCGACCGCATCGACGTGGTGCTGGAGACCGGCAACTGGTTCTCCGTCCGCGACAACGGTCGCGGCATCCCGGTGGACCCGCATCCGAAATTCCCGAAGCTGTCCGCGCTGGAGGTGATCCTCACCACGCTGCATTCGGGCGGCAAATTCTCCGGCAAGGCCTACGACACCTCGGGCGGTCTGCACGGCGTGGGCAGCAGCGTGGTCAACGCATTGGCCGAGTCGCTGGAGGTCGAGGTCGCGCGCGGCGGCGAGCTGTTCCGGCAGACCTATTCCCGCGGCAAGCCCACCAGCAAGCTCAAGCGCGAAGGCGAGGTGCGCAACCGCCGCGGCACGCTGATCCGCTTCAAGCCCGATCCCGAGATCTTCGGTGCCCTGCCCTTCCGCGCCGAACGGCTCTTCCGGCTGTGCCGCTCCAAGGCCTATCTCTATCGCGGCGTCGAGATCCGCTGGCGCTGCGACCCGTTGCTGGTCGGCGGCGACACGCCGGCCGAGGCGGTGCTGCACTTCCCGGGCGGCCTCTCGGACTTCCTGGCCTCGGCCGTCGAAGGCAAGTCCGCCGTGGTGCCCGCCCCCTTCGCCGGCACCGCGGAGTTCCCCGGCTCGGCCGGCCGTTGCGAATGGGCCATCACCTGGCTCGACCATGGCGAGGGCTTTCTTTCGACCTACGCCAATACCATCCCGACCCCGCAGGGCGGCACGCATGAGGCGGGACTGCGCGGCGCGCTGCTCAAGGGCCTGCGCGCCTATGGCGAGATGAAAAAGGAGAAGCGCGCCGCCGGCATCACCGCCGACGACATCCTGGGCGGCATGGCGGGGATGCTCAGCGTCTTCATCCGCGATCCGCATTTCCAGGGCCAGACCAAGGAAAAGCTCACCAATGGCGACGCCCAGCGGCTGACCGAGAACGCGCTGCGCGACCCCTTCGACCATTGGCTCGCCGGCGACCCCGCCAATGCCGACAATCTGCTCGCCTTCGCGATCGAGCGGGCCGAGGAGCGGCTGCGCCGCCGCGCCGAGAAGGACACGCCGCGCAAGACGGCCACGCGCAAGCTGCGCCTGCCGGGCAAGCTGACGGACTGCTCCAGCGAGAGCAGCGTGAACACCGAGATCTTCCTGGTCGAGGGCGACAGCGCCGGCGGTTCCGCCAAGCAGGCGCGCGACCGGGAGACCCAGGCGGTGCTGCCGCTGCGGGGCAAGATCCTGAACGTGGCCAGCGCCTCGGCGGAGAAGCTGCGCGGCAACCAGGAGCTGAAGGACCTCATCGAGGCGCTGGGCTGCGGTGTGGGCGACCGCTTCGACATCGCCAAGCTGCGCTATGGCCGCGTCGTCATCATGACCGACGCCGACGTGGACGGCGCGCATATCGCCGCCCTGCTCATGACCTTCTTCTACAAGGAGCTGCCGGAGCTGGTGCGGCAGGGCAAGGTGTACCTCGCGCAGCCGCCGCTCTTCCGGCTGCAGGCGGGCGACAAGAGCGTCTATGCGATGGACGACGCCGACCGCGAGCGGCAGATGAAGCGCCACTTCAAGGCGAACCAGAAGGTCGAGGTCAGCCGGTTCAAGGGTCTCGGCGAGATGCCGGCCGCCGTGCTGAAGGAGACCACCATGGCGCCGGCCAAGCGTATCCTGCTGAAGGTGATCCTGCCGCCGGAGGAACGCGCGAAGACCGCGGAGCTCATGGAGGCGCTGATGGGCCGCAAGCCGGAGCTGCGGTTCAAGTTCATCCAGGACAATGCCGCGACGATGGATGCCGAGGCTGTGGATGCTTGATTTTGGCCGCCGGCGCCGCCGGCCGCTTCGCGGCTGACCTGACGGTCAGCCCTTGCTGTCGAGCAGCCGCTCGATCGCGCCCTTCATCGCCTCGGGCTTCGTGGTCGATCCGTAGCGCCGGACGACCTTCCCCTCGCGATCCACCAGGAACTTCGTGAAGTTCCACTTGATCGATGAGGTGCCGAAGAAGCCCTTCGCCTGGCTCTTCAGCCATTGGTAGAGCGGGTGTGCCCCCGGCCCGTTCACATCGACCTTCGCGAACATCGGAAAGCCCACGTCGTAGATGAGCTTGCAGAACTCGCCGATCTCCGCCTCGCTGCCCGGCTCCTGCGCCCCGAACTGATTGCTGGGGAAGCCCAGCACGGCCAGCCCGCGTCCGGACAACTCCGCATGGAGCTTCTCCAGCCCCTCGTACTGGGGCGTGAAGCCGCATTTGCTCGCGGTGTTGACGATGAGCAGGACCTGACCGCGGAAGCGCCCGAGCGGCACCTCGGCGCCCGTGATGCCGCGGGCCGAAAAATCGTAGGCGGTCGTCACCTCAGAAGGGCCCCTGGGTCAAATCGGCTTGTGCGCGCGGTCCATCAGCCGCGTGATGAAGCCGGGCTTCTTCGCGGGAGCCTCAGCCTCCGCGACCTTGGCCGCCGCCGCAGCCTCCTCCTTCGCGCGCTTTTCCTTGTCGCGCAGCCAGGCCTCCAGGCTCATGCCGGCCTTGGCCGCGCGCTTCGCCTCGTAGCTGCGCTGGCCTTCGGTGAGCTTCTTCGCGTCCATCACTCAACTCCGGGAGATCGATTCCGCTCCTTGTGCCCATCGCGGGGGCTTGCGGCAAGCGGTCCCCGGCGCTTAACGCAGGCGTCATGGACGCACGCGTCAAAGCCCATATCTGGGTCTCCATGGCCATCCGCATGTCGGACATGGCGGGCCGCCCCGCCGCCGTGCTGCGCAAGGGCGACCCCGATTCCGGCGGGCTGCTCTGCGTGCTCGAGGGGCGGGAGGGGCAGGTCGTGCTTTCCCAGGCCCGCGACGCGGAAGGCCGCCCCGCCTGGGTGCGCGGCACCGGCCCCACCCCAGTGGATCGCGAGACGGCGGACGCCTACGTCCAGCGCCAGGTGAAGCGCGATCCGGACCTCTGGGTCCTGGAATTCGAGGCGCGGGACTACGTGCCGCCCTTCGAGGCGCGAATGATCTGAGGGCGTGGCCTCGCCCCCTCGGGGGGTCGAGGAGCCCAGTCCCCGCCTCCCCGATTTGTCGGACCCGTCAGTCCGGGAGGCCGTGCCCCCCGCCACCCGGGGTGGCCATCAGGATCGTCTCGCCCTTGCGCAACACGTATTG
>JAQGHZ010000756.1 GCA_028291485.1 Rubritepida sp.
GGCGTGCCCGTCGCGCGCATCGAGCTGCTGGACGAGGTGCAGATGGCCGCCTGCATCAGCTACTCCAGGCTGGAAGGCTACAAGCCCGTCCCGACCCTCTTCCTGGAGTTCCATGGCACCGAAGCGGGCGTGGTGGAGCAGGCCGAGATGGTGGAGGGCATCACCTCCGAATACGGCGCCGAGGGCTTCGCCTGGGCGCGCGACGCCGAGAGCCGCAATAAGCTGTGGAAGGCCCGGCACGACGCCTATTGGGCCTGCATCGCGGCGCAGCCCGGCTCGCGCGGCATCGCGACCGACGTCTGCGTGCCGATCTCGCGGCTGGCGGATGCGCTGCTCGGCTGCAAGCGCGACATCGAGGAATCCGGGCTGATGGCGCCGATCGTCGGCCATGTCGGCGACGGCAACTTTCATACCGTCATCCTGGTCGAGGACGGCAATCCCCAGGCGCTGGAACGCGCCTGGGAGCTGGACAAGAAGATCGTGAAGCGCGCGCTGGACCTCGGCGGAACCTGCTCGGGCGAGCACGGCATCGGCCTGGGCAAGCGCGAGTTCCTCGAGGCCGAGCACGGCGCCGAGGCGATGGCGGTCATGCGCTCGCTGAAGGTTGCGATGGACCCCAAGGGGATCCTCAATCCGGGCAAGATCTTCCGCAACTGAGTTCGCCGCCACACACGGTCAAAGCAAAATGAATCCGGTCGCCTGGCCGCTGCTCGCGCTCACGCTCGGGCACATGTTCTCGAATGCCGTCCGCACGCTGCCGGCCGTCGCGAGCGACGTGCTGGCGCGCGATCTCGTGATCAGCCCGGAGACGCTGGCCGGCATCACCGGCGCCTTCCCCGCCGCCTTCGCCGCGGCCATGATCCCGGTGGGCGTGGCGCTGGACCGCTGGGGCGTGAAGCCCGTGGCGCTGGCGCTGCTGGCCATCGCAGCGGTGGGCACGGTGATCGCCGCGATGGCGCCCTCGGCCTCGACCATGCTGCTCGCGCAGATCGTGCTCGGCATCGGCTGCTCGGGGATGATGATGTGCCCGATGACCTATGCCGCGCGCGCCGTCCCGCAGGAGCGCTTTTCCGTCTGGGCCGGGCTGATCCAGAGCGTGGGCAATTCGGGGATGATCCTCTCCGCCTCGCCGCTGGCCTGGCTGGTCGAGACCTCGGGATGGCGCGCCGGTTTCCTCGCCTGCCTCGGCATCGTGGCGATCGGCGTGGTCGCGGTCTCGCTGACGGTGAAGCACGACCGGCCGGTGCCCGTGCCCGGCCGCAGCGCCTGGGGCGACGCGCGGGAGGTGATGCGCGTCGCCGTCTCGCCGCGGCTGCGCGGGCTGATGGTGCTGGCCTTCTGCTCCTTCGGCGCGGTGCTCGGCGTGCGCGGGCTCTGGGGTGGCCCATGGCTCATGGACATCAAGGGGATGGGGCGCGTGGCGGCGGGCAACCTGCTGCTGGGCGTGACCTTCGCGCTGGTGATCGGCCCGGCCTTCGCGGGCTGGGTGGTGAGCCGCGTGGGGCATCTCCGGCTGCTGCTGGTCGGCGGGCACCTGCTGGCGGCGGCGCTGATCGTGCTCCTGGTGGCGGGCGGGCCGCTGGCCTTCCCGGCCTGGGCGGACGGGCTGATCCTGACCGGCTTCGGCCTCGCAATCGCCTTCCAGATCCTGTGCTTCGCGCTGCTGCGCAGCCTGGTGCGGCCGGAGGAGGCGGGGCGGGCGCTCTCGGCCCAGAACATCTTCTTCTTCGGCGGCGCCGCGGTGCTGCAGGGCATAAGCGGCATCTCGGCGAGCTTCGGCGGCGTGGCGGCCGCGCTGCTGACCTTCGCGGCGGCGCTGGTCATCTGCTCCGGGCTGTTCCTGCGCTGGCAGCGGGCGTGAGCGGGGCGGGAAGCCCTCGGAGACCGTATGAGAACTCCTGCGGGTCGGTTTCGCGGGTCTTTTCCGTGCCAGGTGCGTTGTCGGACTTGCCGATGCAATCAGCATCGGCGGCGCCCGCCGCCTTCCAGGCCCGAAAAATCCCTCACGAACCCTCCGCCGCCGGAATTCTCATACGGTCTCTCAGGCCGCGTCGTGGAGGATGATGCCGAGCGTGTGCCGCCGCCCCTCGCGCAGCCGGCTCACGCCATGGCGCATGTTCACGCGATAGGTGCCGCGCGAGCCGCGCACCGGGCGATGGTGCACGGCGAAGATCACCGCCTCGCCCTGGCGCAGCGGGACGACGCTGGCGCGGGACTGCATGCGCGGCCGTTGCTCGGTCAGCACGAACTCGCCACCGGAAAAATCGCGCGCCGGGTCGGAGAGGAGGAAGGCGGCCTGGAGCGGGAAGACGTGCTCGCCGTAGAGATCCTGGTGCAGGCAGTTGTAGTCGCCGGCGACGTAGCGGAGCAGCAGCGGCGTGGGGCGCGCCTGGCCGGCTTCATGGCAACGCGCCAGGAACTCCGCGTGTTCCGCGGGAAAGCGCGTGGCGATCCCCATGGCCTCGTTCCAGCGGTTGGCGAAGGGCGCCAGCGCGGCGTAGAGCGCGCCGCGCAGCCCGGCGACCAGTGGCGGCAGCGGATGACGGAAGTACTGGTACTCGCCGCTGCCATAGCCGTGCCGGGCCATGATCACCTTGCTGCGGAACAGGCCCTCCTCGTCGTAGAGCGCCGTCAGCTCGGCGCATTCCGCGGCGGAGAGCAGGGGGCCGGTGGTCGCGGCGCCCTCGGTGTCGAGCTCCTTGGCGATATCCGCCCAGTCGAGGGCGGCAACACGTTGCTCGATCATACGACGCCCTCGCGGGCCAGCAGCGCCTGCTTGCGCTCGATGCCCCAGCGATAGCCGGCCATCGCGCCGCCCTTGCGGATCACCCGATGGCACGGGATCGCCACCGCGATCTCGTTGCTCGCGCAGGCCGTGGCCACGGCGCGCACGGCGGCAGGGCTGCCGATGCGCTCGGCGAGCTCGCCATAGGTCAGCGTCGTGCCGGCCGGAATGTCGCGCAGCGCCTTCCAGACGCGCTGCTGGAAGGCCGTGCCGCTGATGTCGAGCGGCAGGGAGATCGCCTCCGCGGGCCGCTCGACCAGCCCCACCACGCGGGCCACCAGCGCCTCGAACTCCGCATCGCCGCCGATGAACTGGGCCTTCGGGAAGCGATCCTGCAGCCTGTCGAGAAGCTTCTGCGGGTCGTCACCGAACTGGATGGCGCAGATCCCCTTCTCCGTGGCCGCGACCAGCACCGCCCCCAGCGAGCATTGCCCGAGGGCGAAGCGGATCTCGGCATCGCGGCCGCCCTGCTTCCAGTCCTTCGGCCGCATGC
>JAQGHZ010000758.1 GCA_028291485.1 Rubritepida sp.
CAATTTGGGCCTCTCCAGTTAAAATCGGGCGATCGGCATGCCGGGCTGCTTGCTGTGCTAGGGAACTAGGTTCTGCAGGTGGCTGCTCTGAAACGTTTAGATATGATGATGTGCCAGCAGAGAAACGAGCCGCCCTTCACCACCTTGCGGGGGATGCGGCTGGTGGGTTGGCGCGGGTCGAGGCTGGCCTCGGCGGCGCAGCAGCCGGGCTTGGCCGGTTCATGCCGGGCGGCGAACCAGTCGGTGGTCCACTCCCAGCTGTTGCCGCACATCTCGTAGAGCCCGTAGCCGTTGGGCGGGAAGCTGCGCACCGGGCAGGTGCCGGCGAAGCCGTCGGCGGCGAAGTCGCTCCAGGGGAAAGGCCCCTGCCAGGTGTTGGACAGATGCACGCCGCCGGGCGTGAATTCCTCGCCCCAGGCGAACTCGGCGCCGTCGAGCCCGCCGCGCGCGCCGAACTCCCACTCGGCCTCGCTCGGCAGCGCCTTGTCGGCCCAGCGGGCGTAGGCCTCGGCGTCCTCGTAAGCCACCTGGACGACGGGATGGTCCTCGCGCCCCACGAAGTCACTGCCCGGCCCTTTCGGGTGGCGCCAACTCGCGCCTGGGATCCAGTGCCACCAGTTGGCGATGTCGCGCGTGTCCACCGGTCCTTCGGTCATCCGGAAGACAAGCGAGCCTGGCACCAGCATCGCAGGCTGGGCGCCTGGGTAGAGCGCTGGGTCAAGCGGGCGTTCGGCGACGGTGACGTAGCCGGTCGCGGCAACGAAGGCGGAGAATGCGGTGTTGGTCACTGCAGTCTCGTCCATCCACAACGAGCTTACCCCGACGAGGTGTGCCGGACGCTCCTCAGGATAATGCCGGTCCGAGCCCATCATGAACCAGCCGCCTGTAATCCACCGCATTCCGTCCGCGGGTGCGGGACCTTGGGAAGGCGCAGGCATGTGAGGCCGCTGGGACACCAACATCACGGGCACACCATCCTCTGAATCCGCTGCTGCGGAGTCTGGCAGGGAACAGGGCCCTACTCTCCGCTGAGAAACGTAGGCTGCGCTTGGCGAGGAGCGGATTGCATCGGCCAGATTCCGGAGAGGTGCAGATGCCGTTTGCAATGCGGCTTGTCCGGTGGAGACTTCAGGATTCGACGATGCCGTTCCGGATGGCGTAGCGGACCAGGCCGGCCACGGAATGTGCACCGGTCTTCTGCATCGCCACTTCCTGGTGCGCCTTTACGGTTCGCTCACCGATGCCAAGCTGGATTGCGATCACGCGGCGGTCGTAACCCTCAGCAAGAAGCCGGACGATCTCACGCTCACGAGGCGAAAGCAGTTGCGGTGCCACGGCCCTGGTCACGGCACGGCGAAATACGTCGCGCGATGCGTCGGAAGAATCGGCTGGGAAGTAGGGCCGGTGGGCAGCGACTGTTTCGATCGCCGTTGTTATCGATCGCACGGCAGCGGATTTGAGCAGGCACCCGCGAGCGCCGGCGGCAAGCACAGCAGCAACCAGGTCCTCGGACTCGTGCATTGTGAAGACCAGCACCTCAGTCGCAGGGCTGGCTGCTCGGATCATTCCTGTCGCCGCGATCCCGTCTAGCTCTGGCATAGCCACGTCCAACACGGCGACGTCGGGCTTAAGTGCGGCCGCCATGTCGACCGCCTCGCGGCCATTGCGTGCCTCGCCGCAGATCGTCCAACCTGGGTGCCTCGCAATTATGTCTCGCAAGGCATGACGCACGATGTCGTGATCGTCTGCTAAGAGAATGCGGACCATTTTATGGTGCCCCCGATAGTCGGCTCTAAGGCAGAGCAAACACGGATCGTATCCTCCCGCCCTTCCATGCGGCATTGGCCAGAATACTGGCTGAGAGCTTCTCGGTTCCTTCCGTCTTGGACAATTACCCAACTTGTATGTTCAGATGGCGGCCGATGCCGGGGGAGCAGCAATGAACCTGGTCGTAATGCCCGATTTCCATCCGGACCCAGAGATTGCCCCTGGAGTGGGATTCCGGGCAAGGCTATTGGCGCTGGCCGCGCTGTGCGTCCTGGGAAGCATGGCGCTCGTCGGAGGGCTGGCGCTCCATCGAGCAACCCTCGAGCAGCGATCCATCGAGAATGGCGCGCTGACAAGCGCGCGTGCCATCATCCACGCTGCGGATCGCGAGATAGGGGCATCTGTTGCGCGCATGGAGGCACTGGCAGCGGCGCCGGCACTGCGCGCGGGGGATGTGACGGCGTTTTATGACCAGCTTGTCGCGACGCCCCTTCCCGAGGGAACCTGGTTCATTCTCTGGGACACAGAACGGCAATTGCTCAACACGCTTCGTCCGTTCGGCACGCCACTCCCACTGGTTTCCAGGTTCGATGCTGAGAGCCAAGCCGCCATTCACCGAATTTTTGTGACGCGACAGCCTCTCATCAGCCCGGTCGTTTGGGGAGTGGTGGCACAGACACATGTCATCTCAGTTGGCATCCCTGTCGTGGTCGACAACACGGTCACGCACCTGTTCGATACGATCCTGTCGGATCGCCGCATCAGCCAGGTGCTCGACGAGCAGCCGCTACAGGCGGGATGGCGCGGCACCCTGATTGACCGCAGGGGCGCTACCATTGCGCATGCTCGAATGAACGAGAGGCCGGCCGGCCGAGGTATACCCGAAGCGTGGCAACCCCGGCTGCGTGGCACCGAGTTGCAGGGCACCTTCTTCGGCGAACGTGATGACGCTCCCGTTCTCGTTGCCTTCGCGCGTTCGCCGATTTCGGACTGGACATCCGTCATTGAGGTACCCTGGACAAGCGCGACCGCACCAGTCCGCCGCACCGTCCGTCTACTCGCGTGCGGAGGATTGGTGCTCGCCATGAGCGGCACCGCGGTGGCACTGCTGGCAGCGCGCGGCGCCAACCGACCTTTGGAAGCGCTGCGCAACTCGGCAGCACAGGCGCGCGCGAGCCAGCGGGAGGCTGAGGCGCGCTACCGCACCTACTGGCAGCATACGAGCGAAGCGCTATTCGTGCTTTCCGTCTCCAACGAAGGCCGCATGGTCTTCGAGGGGCTGAACCCGGCACATGAACGACTGAGCGGTCTGTTTTCGGGATCGGTTGCGGGCCGCGAACCCCATGATTGCCTCCCGCCTGCGGTGGCGGCGGCGCTGATCGAGAGAAGCGGACGCTGCGTCGCGACAGGCGTGGCGGTGCGCTATGATGAGGTACTCGACCTTCCGGCGGGTCGGCGTGACTGGGAGACAAGCCTGGCGCCGGTGCAAGACCAGGATAGCGGGCGCATCGTACGATTGCTAGGCAGTACCCGAGACGTGACCGACCGCCGGCGTTCCGAGTCAGCCCTCCGCGAGAGTGAGGAGCGGTTCCGCATGGCGCAGGACGCAGCGGCAATCGCGACGTGGGATTGGGACCTGGTGACCGGCCGGGTTCGGTGGACACCGCCCTTGCAAGAGGTCACTGGAACGGTGTCCGACGATGCTGGCCCCGACACGCTCGCGGCCTGGGCGGCGATTGTGCACCCGGGCGACTGGGCACGCGTCGAGGCAGAATTGGTGGAGGCCGCCGCCGCGCGTCGCCCGTTCCGCAGCGAGTTCCGCATTCGGGCCGGCAGCGGGGTGCGCTGGCTGCTCTGCCGCGGTGGCGCCGTACCGGCTGATGGCGTCGCGCGCCGCGTGCTTGGCATAGCCACCGACATCACCGCGACCCGACGTGCCGAAGATGCGGTTCGCGGCCTCGGAGGCAGGCTCCTGACGCTGCAGGATGACGAACGCCGAAGGATTGCGCGGGAACTGCACGACAGTACGGCGCAGATTCTGCTCGGAGCGAGCTTCGCTGCCGAACGCGCGCGCGCGGTATCACCCACCCTGACCGAGGCGGCGGAAGAAGCGATCGACGAGACGCTGTCTCTGATCGAGGAGGGCCAGCGGGAGATCCGGACTGTGGCTTACCTCCTCCATCCGCCCCTACTCGACGAAATGGGGCTGGCGGCCGCATTGCGATGGTACGCGAAAGGCCTTGCGCGGCGCAGCGGCCTCGCCATCAGTGTGGAGGTGGCGCCCGAACTCACTGGCCGTCGATTCAATCGAGACGTCGAATCCGCACTTTTCAGGGTAGCGCAGGAAGCACTTGCAAACGCGCACCGCCACTCCGGCGGCACCAAGGTGACGATCCGGTTGACCACGGACTTTGGCACGGCGCCAGGTGACGGACCTCGCGCGGTCCTGCTGGCCGTGGAGGACGACGGGTGCGGCTTCACCGATGCAGAGCCAGCCTCGACGGACGCTGACGCCAATCCCGTCCTTTTCGGTGTGGGGCTGGTCGGAATGCGCGAGCGCATGGGCCAACTCGGTGGCCGATTGAGCGTGCGGCGGGCGCGGGCGACAGGCACCGTGGTTGAGGCCTCGCTACCGGCCGGCCTCGCGCTCGGGCTCGGCGTCGTGTTGGCGGCGGAGCACAGGGCCGCAGATCACGCATGAGGTCGGGGCGCCTCCGACCGTGTCGCGGTGCTCGCGGATAGGTAGACGCGAACCGAGGTTTGTCTGAATCCGGTAGCGCTTCGGATCACCTCGAACTGGAGCACCATCGGGCGGTCCACGAACGGGCCATGCAAAGGGGAGGCTACCGCGCTGCGAATTCTTCTGGCGGATGATCATGGTGTCGTCAGACACGGCCTCCGGCAGCTGCTCGAGCAAGAGCCTGGCTGGAAGGTCTGCGGTGAGGCGGGCGACGGCCGGTCGGCCGTCGCGCTTGCCTGCGCCCTGGCCCCCAACGTGGCGATCATGGATATCGCGATGCCGGAGTTGAACGGGCTTGAGGCGGCACGCAAGATCCGCGCGACATGCCCTGCAACCGAGGTGCTCGTGTTCACGATGTACGAGACGGAGGATCTCGTCGCCGATGTATTCGCCGCCGGTGCACGCGGCTACGTGATGAAATCTGATCCCCCCCATCATATCATCGCGGCCATCGAGACGGTAGCGTCGCACGAGCCATTCTTCAGCACGCGGGTCAGTGCGCAGTTGCTCGAGACGTTCCTCCGCGACCGAGCTGAGTACGCCGGCGAGGACCCAACCGGCGCTACCCTCTCGACGCGCGAGCGCGAGGTGGTCCAGTTGCTGGCCGAGGGCCGCCGTAACAAGGAAATTGCATTGCGGCTTTCTCTCGGCGTGAAGACTGTAGAGACCCATCGCGCTGCCATTATGCGCAAAATTGGGGCGGCTTCGATCGCAGAGGTGGTGCGCTACGCCGTCCGCAGTCGAATTGCTTCCGCTTGAGATCCGCCGCGAGAAGCTCGCAGGAGCGCCGCGCTGCACATGGCCGGCTGCGAACAACACAGCAGACGGCGCGTTCGATTCGCCGAAGTGGCCAGTGGAGTTGACCGCCTCGTCATCATCATCTGAACCGCCCCGGGTTTGTCGGAGGCTCCAACTCTTGAGAAGGTGGAGCGATGACGAGCAAGACGACGAACAAGTTTTCGCCTGAGGTGCGGGAGCGTGCGGTGCGGATGGTTCTGGATCATGAGCCGCAGCATCCGTCCCGGTGGGCGACGGTCGTATCGATTGCGGCCAAGATCGGCTGCACGGGGCAGACGCTGAATGAGTGGGTCAAAAAGGCGGAGCGCGACAGCGGCCGCAGGCCTGGCCCGACGACGGAGATGGCCGCCAAGCTCAAGGCCCTCGAGCGAGAGAACCGTGAGCTACGGCAGGCGAACGAGATCCTGCGCAAGGCGTCCGCGTATTTTGCCCAGGCGGAGCTCGACCGCCGGTTCAAGCCATGATCGCCTTCATCGATGATCATCGTGGGGCCGGACGCTCCATCAGCCCGCCGCAGCGCGCGCACGCCGCTGCGGCGAGACGCGCGACCAGATCCAGGCCACCACCGGCCAGAACAACGCGCCCAGCGTGAGCGCGGCCAGGATCGACGA
>JAQGHZ010000001.1 GCA_028291485.1 Rubritepida sp.
CATCCAGACCGAGCTCGACGTCGTCGAGGGCATGCAGTTCGACCGTGGCTACGTCTCCCCGTATTTCATCACGAATGCGGAGAAGATGGTCGCGGAGATGGATCAGCCCTACATCCTGATCTTCGAGAAGAAGCTCTCCCAGCTCCAGCCGATGCTGCCGCTGCTCGAGGCCGTGGTGCAGAGCGGCCGTCCGCTCGTCATCATCGCCGAGGACGTGGAGGGCGAGGCCCTGGCGACGCTCGTGGTCAACAAGCTGCGTGGCGGCCTGAAGATCGCGGCCGTAAAGGCGCCTGGCTTCGGCGATCGCCGCAAGGCGATGCTGGAAGACATCGCGATCCTGACCGGTGGCGAGCTCATCAGCGAGGACCTCGGCATCAAGCTCGAGACCGTCACGCTGGCGATGCTGGGCAAGGCCAAGACCATCCGCATCGAGAAGGAAAACACCACCATCGTCGACGGCGCTGGTGACAAGGAAGCCATCAAGGGCCGTTGCGAGCAGATCAAGGCGCAGATCGAGGAGACCACCTCGGACTACGACCGTGAGAAGCTGCAGGAGCGTCTGGCGAAGCTCGCCGGTGGCGTGGCCGTCATCCGCGTCGGTGGCAGCACCGAAGTGGAAGTGAAGGAGCGCAAGGACCGCGTGGACGACGCGCTGCACGCGACGCGCGCCGCCGTTCAGGAAGGCATCGTTCCCGGTGGTGGCACGGCGCTTCTGCGCGCCTCGACCAACCTCGGTAGCGTCAAGGGCCTGAACAGCGACGAGCAGGTCGGCATCGAGATCGTCCGCAAGGCGATCCAGGCGCCGCTGAAGCAGATCGCCCAGAACGCCGGCAAGGACGGCGCCGTGATTGCGGGCGAAGTGCTCCGCAGCAACGATTGGGTGTACGGCTACGACGCGCAGCTCGACGAGTACAAGGACCTCGTGGCCGCCGGCATCATCGACCCGACCAAGGTCGTGCGCACGGCGCTGCAGGATGCGGCCTCGGTCGCCTCGCTGCTGATCACCACGGAAGCCATGGTCGCCGAGCGTCCGTCCAAGTCCTCGGCCCCGCAGGGTGGCGGCGGCGGCATGGGCGGCATGGGCGACATGGACTTCTAAGTCTGGGTCTCCAAAGCCTGTACCAAATCGGAAGGCGGCCCTCGCGGGCCGCCTTTCTTTTTGCCCGGATCTTTTTGCCCGAAATCCCGCGCACTCCGCCACGCCGGGCCGCCCGGCTAACATAGGTGTTTGACTCGCAGCGGCGTTTTGCGCTGTTGTGGCTTGCCTTCCTTGCCGTGCCGACCCAGACGCTCTTCCGAGACCCGCTGGACGCCACCGTTTGTCCGGCCGGAGGAGGCGTTTCGCGTCGGAACTCTCCGCACGCATTTGATCAGGAGACAGCGGATGGCCACTGGCACCGTGAAATGGTTCAACGCCACCAAGGGCTTCGGCTTCATCACGCCGGCCGGTGGCGGCAAGGACGTGTTCGTCCACATCACCGCCGTGCAGGCTGCGGGGCTTCAGGGCCTCAATGACGGGCAGTCGGTGACGTTCGACCTGACCGAGGAGCGCGGCAAGACGGCCGCCGTCAACCTCAAGGTCTGAGACGGAGGGGAGGTTCGCCTCCCCTCGCCGGAAACCGGAAAGGCCTCCCGCGGACTCCGCGGGAGGCCTTTTTGCTGGACAGCCGGATCCTATTGCCATATGAAATTACATATCAAGGCGTCATTTCAACCGACAATGGAGTAGCGCCCATGACACGAGGCTTTTCCGAGGCGCAGAACGCGTTCGATCCGGGTGGCCCCGCCCGGTATCTCGATCCGATGGGCCATGTCGCCATTCCCGCTCTCGCCGAGGCCTTCGGTGTCTCGGGCGCGCAGTTCGCCGAGACGGCCGGCCTCACGCCCGAAGCCGTGCATCGCACCTCGCGCCTCCACGCCCCCAAGACCCAGGCCCGCGCCCGCGAGGTGCTGGAGATCCTCTGGCGCATCACCGAATGGGCTGGCGGCGAGAAGCAGGCCATGGCGTGGTATCGCGCCGAGCCGATCCCGGCCTTCGGCGGCCGCACCGCCGAGGCGCTGGTGAAGGAGGGCAAGGCCGCGGCCGTCCGCGACTGGCTCGATCACATCGCCACCGGCGGGTTCGCTTGAGATGGAGCGGGGCCGCCTGGCGCGCGCATCATCCGCGATGGTCCTGGGCGCCGCTCTCGGGTGAGGGCGCGGCACTCAAGGGCGGGCGCTTCAATCCGGTCGGCGTGCCGGCGCTGTATCTGGCACTGAGCCTCGAGGGCATGTGGGTCGAGATGGGCCACGGCTTCGCTCGCCGCCTCGATCCGCTGACGGTCTGCGCCTACGAGGTCGACGTGGACGGGATCACCGATCTGCGCGGCGAGGGGGTGCGCGCCGCCGCCGGCGTCGCACTGGCGGAGATGGCCTGCCCCTGGGCGCTGGACCGCGCCGAGGGGCGCAGGCCGGCCTCATGGATGATCGCGCAGCGTCTGATCGCGGCCGGGGCTGCGGGAATCCTCGTGCCCTCCTTCGCGAACGGCGCGCGGCCCGACATGGCCAACCTTGTGCTTTGGCACTGGGGGCCGGAGCCGCCACGCCAGGTGACGGTCCACGACCCCTCGGGACGATTGCCGAGAAACGACCTGTCCTGGCGCGAGTAGCGTCTCAGGCCCCTTCGCAGCCCTTCTCCTTCAGGCTCGCGAGCACCCAGTCGCGCGGCCAGGTGCCGGCCTGGATCTCCTTCTCGGCCTGGATCTCCTTGGCCTGGTGCTTCTCGGCATCGGCGATCACCCGCTCCGCATCGGCCAGCGGCACCACCACCACGCCGTCCTCGTCGCAGCAGATCAGGTCGCCCGGCATCACGACCTGCCCGCCGCAGGAGACCGCGTAGCCGATCTCGCCCGGCCCGTCCTTGAACGGCCCCGCCGGCGTGTGGCCGCGCGCCCAGACGCCGAGATCCATCTTCGCGAGCTGCGGGATGTCGCGCACCGCGCCGTCCACGATCACGCCGCCGAGTTTCCGCTTCGTCGCATGGCCGAGCATCAGGTCGCCCATCAGGCCGACCGTCAGGTCGCCATTGCCGTCGGCCACGATGATGTCGCCCGGCTCGGCCATGTCCACCGCGCGGTGCAGCATGAGGTTGTCGC
>JAQGHZ010000062.1 GCA_028291485.1 Rubritepida sp.
CCTAGCGGGCGGCGCTGCGCGCCATCCCCAGCACCACCTGCCGCGCGATCACCTCGTCCGGCAGGCCCGTCGACTTGGTCTGGCGCTCCGCGCGCAGCAGGGCTGCGCCCAGCGCCTCCAGCCGCCCCGGCGACCAGCGCTGCAGGGCGCGCTCCATCGGCCCCTTCGCCTTCCAGAAGACGGGCGGCCGCAGCGCCCCGATCGCGTCGGCCGGCGCGCTACCGTCCGCCACCGCCAGCGCCGCCAGGTGCAGCCGCTGCACGTGCCGCAGCGTCGCGCGCAGCACCTGCACCGGATTCGCGCCCTCGGCGAAGGCCTTGGCGATGGCGCGATCCGCCACCGCCACCTCGCCCAGCGAGGCCGCCAGGAGCGCCTCGTCCAGGTCCAGCATGCTGCCCTCGCCGAGCAGCTCCATGGCCTCCTCGGCCGTGATGCGCGCGCCGGGCTCGGCATGCAGGGCCAGGATCTCTAGCGAGCGGCGCATGGCCAGGCGGTCCTCGCCGGCGCGCTCGGCCAGCCAGTCCAGCGCCGCCGGCTCGGCCTGCGCGCCCAGCTCGCCCAGGATGCGCTGGATCGAGGCCACCAGGTCCCGCCCCCGCTCGCCATAGCATTCGATCACCTGGCCGCGCGCATCCGCCGCTACCAGCGTGCGCAGCTTCGACCGTCCGGTGAGCCCGCTCCCCTCGATGACGACCAGACCCGGCCCCGGCCCGGCCAGAGCCCCGCGCACGGCCTCGGTCCAGATATCCCGGCCATCCCGCAGGCGGATCGCGACACGTCCGCCGGTCAGCGGCACCGAGGCCGCCTCGCCCGCCAGCGAGCCCGCATCCTTCGCGGCCTCGCGCCCCGGCTCCGCGACGCGAATCGGGTCGTCGCCCGCCACGCTCCGCACCAGCTGGCCGGCGCGCTCGTTCACCAGCCCGGCATCGTCGCCGACCAGCAGCACCACCCGGCAATCCTCCGGCGGATCGGCGAGGAAGGCTGTGACGCGCCGGGGGTCGAGCTTCGCGACCAAGCCGCGCTCAGGCCTGCATGCGCCGGCGCAGCGCCACCGCCACGCCGAGCACGATGCGGTCGCTCAGCTCGGCGATCAGCCGGCGCTCCATCTCGTCGCGCGAGGCGTCGGCGGCGAAGAACTGCAGGTCGGGGATGTTGAAGTCGTCCAGCGTGCGGACCCGACCGCGGTCGACGATCACCGGCGGCACGGCGGCCGTGGCCAGGATCCAGGTGCCGGTCGCGACGTAACGCACGCGGGTGAGCGTCCCGTCGCGGCGATAGCCCAGCGCCTCGGCCTGGAAGGCCACGCTGGCCGCGAGGTCGTAGCGCGCCTGGGTGCCGGGCCGCAGTCCTTCGAGCTGTCGCTGCAGGGTCCGGCGCAGCACCTGCCCGGTGCGCTCGCCGATCGGGCTCACGCGCACCGAGGCGAGCTGGTCCAGCAGGGCCGGCTCGTTGGCGGCGGCGACGTTCCGCTCGCCCTCCGGGCCATAGACCGGTCGGAAACCGCACCCCGCCAGACCGGCCGAGGTCAGCCCGAGGGAGGACAGGAGAAGGCCGCGACGCCTAAGGCCCGATCCGTTCACGTTCGTTCACTCCTCAGGCCACGGCGGCCCTTGCTGAAAGCATGATCCACGTCTCCGGCGATCATGCTCTACACGACAAAGTTCACCACCCGGCCCTTCACATGGATGCGCTTCCTGATGGGCTTGCCGCCCAGCGCGCGCTGCACGTTCTCGTCCGCCTCGGCGGCGGCGAAGATCACCTCGTCCGGCGCATCCACCGCGACCTCGATGGTGCCGCGCAGCTTGCCCAGGACCTGGACCGCCAGCGTCAACGTCTCGGCCTTCAGGAGGGCGGGATCAGCCTCCAGCCAGGGCAGCTGCGCCACCAGCTCGGCGCCGGGGCGCAGGCCGGACCAGAGCTCCTCGGCGAGGTGCGGCATCATGGGGGAGGCGAGGCGGAGCAAGGCTTCTAGGGCCTCTTGCCGCGCGGCCAGCGGCGCGGAAGCGGCGTCACCGATGGCATTGGCGAGCTCATGGATGCGGGCCACGGCCACGTTGAAGGCGAAGCTCTCCAACGCCTCCGTCACGGCGACGATGGTCCGGTGCATGGCCTGCCGCAGCTTCTTCCCCGCCGCCTCGTCCGGCGCGTCCGCCTCGCGGAGATTCTGCGCCAGCCGCCAGACGCGGCCGATGAAGCGGCTCGCGCCGGCCACGCCGGATTCCGACCATTCCATGTCCCGCTCGGGCGGGTTGTCGCTCAGGATGAACCAGCGCGCGGTGTCGGCGCCGTAGCGGCCGATGATGGCCCCCGGATCCACCGTGTTGCGCTTGGACTTGGACATCGATTCGACGCGGCCCACCGTCACCGGCTCTTCGGTGCCGCGCACGAGGGACGTGCCGTCGGGGCGCTTCTCCACCTCCTCCGGGTAGAGCCAGCGGCCGTCGGCGCCCTTGTAGCTCTCGTGCTGGACCATGCCTTGGGTGAAGAGGCCGGCGAAGGGTTCGTCGATCTTCACATGGCCGGTCGCGTGCATGCCGCGCACGAAGAAGCGGCTGTAGAGCAGGTGCAGGATCGCATGCTCGATGCCGCCGATATACTGGTCCACCGGCAGCCAGGCATCCACCGCCGCCGGCGTCACCGGCTGCTCCGCACGGGGCGAGCAGAAGCGCGCGAAGTACCAGGAGCTGTCGACGAAGGTGTCGAAGGTGTCGGTCTCGCGCCGCGCCGCCTTGCCGCAGGACGGGCAATTCACGTGCTTCCAGGTCGGGTGATGGTCCAGCGGATTGCCGGGGCGCGAGAAGTCCACGTCCTCGGGCAGGATGACCGGGAGCTGGTCCTGCGGGACGGGCACCACGCCGCAATCGTCGCAATGGATGATCGGGATCGGGCAGCCCCAGTAGCGCTGGCGCGAGACGCCCCAGTCGCGCAGGCGCCAGTTGGTGACGCCCTGGCCGCGGCCGAGCGCCTCGATCCGCGCGATGGCGGCGCGCTTGGCCTCGATGATCGGGAGCCCGTCGAGAAAACCCGAGTTGAAGAGCGTGCCATCCTCGGTGAAGGCCTCGTCGGCGATCGTGAAGGTCGCGGGGTCGGCGCCATGCGGCAGGACGACGGGCGGCACGGGCAGGCCGTATTTGCGCGCGAAGTCCAGGTCACGCTGGTCATGTGCAGGGCAGCCGAAGATCGCACCCGTGCCGTATTCCATCAGCACGAAATTGGCGATCCAGACCGGGTAGGTGCGGCTCGGGACGAACGGGTGGGCTACGCGCAGTCCGGAGTCGAAGCCGCGCTTCTCTGCGGTATCGATGGCGGCCTCGCTTGTGCCGAGGG
>JAQGHZ010000099.1 GCA_028291485.1 Rubritepida sp.
TCAGCTCGGCCGAGGAGGCGGTGTTCACGAACATCGCCTGGACCTGGCCGGCGACGAGGTCGTTCAGCGCCGGCGCGCTGCCGCGATAGGGCACATGGGTCATCTGGATGCCCGCGGCGGTCGCGAAGAGCTCCATGGCCAGGTGCGTGGCGCTCCCGTTGCCGACGGAGGCGTAGGTGACCTCGCCGGGCCGCGCCTTGGCTAGGGCCACGAACTCCGCGACATTCTGCGCGCGGACGGAAGGATGCACGACGAGCACGAAGGGCAGCCGCGCGACGAGCGAGACGGGCTCGAAATCGACGACCGGGTCATAGGCCAGCCGCGCGTAGAGATGCGGCGCCATGGCCATCGGCCCGACATCGGAGATGAGGAAGGTGTAGCCGTCGGGCGCGGATTTCGCCGCCGCATCGGTGCCGAGCGTGCCGCCGGCGCCAGGCCGGTTCTCCACCACCACCGGCTGGCCCCAGGCCGCCTGGAGCTTCTGGGCCAGGACGCGGCCGACGATGTCGGTGCCGGAGCCGGGCGGATAGGGGATGATGAGCTTCACCGGGCGCGTCGGCCAGGATTGGGCGGTGGCGGACAGGCTCAAACCCGCCGAGCCCAGCAGGGCGGCGAGGATGGGGCGGCGGTGCATGGCAGTCTCCGTGGCGTCCGGCATTCGGCTGGTCGGGAGGGTACGACAAAGCGCGGTGCCGGCCTATCCCGGGACGTGGCATCCCACCCGGGCTATCGGCTCCATCTCGCCGCGGCATCGTGATGCGGGGAGGATGCTGCTGCCCTTCACCTTCATCGAGGAGGTCCGCGCGCTCGGCATCCGGATCGTCGGGCTCCAGGCGGACGACCCGATCGATTCAGGGAATTGCGGCGAAGACCCGACTACCGCAAGGTCTGGGTGGGTGGCGGCGGGCTGCATTGCTCCACCGCGCCTTGGCTGCGCGATCGCGTTTGAAAAATGGGAGACGTCATGAAGACCAGGATTCACCGCTTCGCGGCAGCGCTGCTGCTGACCGCGGGCATCGGCGCAACGGCCTCGGCGCAGGAGGCCGGGACGCTGCGCATCGCCATGACGGCGGCCGACGTCCCGACGACCAACGGCGCGCCCAACAACGGCTACGAAGGCCTGCGCTGGCTGGGCTACCCGATCTTCGAATCCCTCGTGCTCTGGGACCTTTCGCGCTCGGATACGCTGGCGGGCGTGAAGCCCGGCCTCGCGGAATCCTGGGAGCAGGACGCCACCGACCCGACGAAGTGGCGCTTCAGGCTGCGTGCCGGCGTCACCTTCCATGACGGCGCGCCCTGGAACGCCGATGCGGCGATCTGGGGCCTCGACCGCTTCTACCGGCAGGACGCGCCCAACTACGATCCGCAGGGCTCCGCTTTCACGCGGCCGCGCACGGCCGGCTTCGCCAGCTACCGCAAGATCGACGACATGACGATCGAGATCACCAGCGAGCGGCCGCTGAGCTACTTTCCCTATGTCGTCCCCTACATCCTCTTCTCCTCGCCGCGCGCCTTCGAGGCCGCGGGGCGCGACTGGGCGCGCGTCGGCAATGCGCCGGCCGGCACGGGTCCCTTCCGCATCACGCGCTTCGTGCCGCGCCAGTCCGTCGAGCTCACGCGCAACGACAACTACTGGGACACGGCGCGCCGCCCGCGGCTGAACCGCGTGATCCTGCTGCCGGTGCCGGACGCCAATACCCGCATCGCCGCGCTGCGCTCCGGCCAGGTGGACTGGATCGAGGCACCGCCGCCTGATGCGCTGGCACCGCTGCGCTCGGCCGGCTTCAATGTCGTGACGAACTCCTATCCGCATGTCTGGCCGTGGATCTTCGCGGCCGGCAAGCCGGACAGCCCGACGGCCGACGTGCGCGTCCGCCAGGCGCTGAACTACTGCCTCGACCGCGACGGGCTGACGACCATGCTGAGCGGCATCGCCGAGCCCGCGGTGGGCTTCTACAATGCGAACAACCCGCTCTTCGGCAGCCCGCAGAACCGCTATCGCCTGGATGCGGCGCGCGGCCGGGCGCTGCTGGCCGAGGCCGGCTACAACGCCCAGCGGCCGCTGCGCATCAAGGTGGGCATCTCGAGCTCCGGCTCGGGCCAGATGCAGCCGCTGCCGATGAACGAGGCCATCCAGCAGAACCTGCGCGAGAATTGCGGCGTGCAGGTCACCTTCGAGGTGGTGGAATGGACGGTGCTGCTCGGCACCCTGCGCGCCGAGCCGACCTCGCCGGGCTGGCTGGGCGCGGATGCGTCCAATGTCAGCCTCGTCTCCTCGGATCCATTCCAGATGGCGCGCTGGTTCCTCTCCGCCAATTCGTCGCCGCGCGGCAGCAATGCGGGACATTGGCGCGACGAGGCCTTCGATGCGGCCATGACGGAGGTCGAGCGCGCGCGCACGCCGGAGGAGGCCGCGCCGGCCATCCGCCGCGCGCATGAGCGGCTCGTGGACGGGGCGCCCTGGCTCTTCATCGTGCACGACACCAATCCCCGCGCGATGAGCCGGCGCGTAAGCGGCTTCGTCTCGGCGCAGTCCTGGTTCCAGGACCTGGCGACCGTCGAGGTCCGCTGAATCAGGGGGGTGGCGCCGAATCTTCGGCGCCACCCCTGTCCATCGCTCCGGGCCTTGGCGAGGATGTCGCCGGCAATTGGGAGACTTGGCTTGAAACTTTCCGATGCGGTGTCCGCGCAGACGTCCCTGGTGCAGCGCCTGCTGGACGGGGTCTCCACCATCGGCGCCGATCCACCCGGCATCACCCGTGACGCCTACGGGCGCGGCGAGAACGAAGCCGTAGGGCTGATCGCCGAGGCCGGGCGTGCGCTGGGCCTGGCAGCCTCCTTCGACGCCGGCGCCAACCTCTCGCTGCGCTGGGCCTCCGGCCGTGATGCGCCGCCCGTGCTGATCGGCTCGCATCTCGACAGCATCGTGCAGGGCGGGAATTTCGATGGCGCGGCCGGCGTGATCGCCGGGATCGGCGCCGTCGCCGCCTTGCAGGCGGCCGGCATCGCGCCGCGACGCGACATCGAGGTCCTGGCGCTGCGCTGCGAGGAATCGGTCTGGTTCGGCCTTGGCCTGATCGGCAGCCGCTGCCTGCTGGCCGGCCTGCCGGAAGGCGCACTGGAGCTGCGGCACGCCCGCAGCGGCCTCACCCTCGCCCAGAGCATCGATTCCTGCGGCGGCGATTCCGCCCGTTTGCGCGAGAACACGCCGCTGCGCGACCCGCGCTCGCTGGGTGCCTATCTGGAGGTGCATATCGAGCAGGCGCCGCAGCTCATCGAGGCCGGCGCGCCGGTAGCGGTCTGCCTCGCTAATCCAGGCAATGTCCGCCACCCCTTCATCCGCATCACGGGCGAAGACGCGCATACCGGCCTGCCGCACCGCTTCCGCCACGACGCCCCGCTGGCGGGCGCGGACCTCTCGCTGGCGCTGGAGCGGATGTGGCTGGAGGAGGAGGCACAGGGACGCTTCATGGCCGTCACCATCGGCCGTTTCCATACGCCGTCAGCGCGGCACAGCATGACGGCGGTCTCGGGCGGCTTCGAGCTGAGCCTGGATCTGCGCGCGTATAGCGCGGACCATCTCGTCGCGCTGGAGAAGCGGCTCGGCGAGATCGCGGCCGAGGTCGCGGCGCGGCGAAAGGTCGAGATCGTGCTGGGCGAGCGCAGCGCGGCGGCGCCAGGCCCGATGGATCCCGACATCCTCAAGGGGCTGTCCGCCGCGGCCGTGCGCATGGGCATCGCGGCGCCGCCGCTCAACAGCCCCGGCACGCACGACGCCAACAACTTCGTCGCGTCCGGCGTGCCGGTGGGCATGCTGCTCGTCCGTAACCAGAACGGCAGCCATAACCCCTACGAGGCGATGGACACGCCGGACCTCATGGCGGCGATCGGCGTGCTGGCCGAATACCTCGCCGCCTGATTCACTTCACCGAGGAGAAAGACGTCGGCTGCAGGATCAGGTTGCTGACCGTCGCGACGATGGCGCCGTCCTTCTCGGTTTCCGCGCGCTTGGCGATCCATTCCGGATCGGCCTGGAAGGCGGCCCACTTCGTCTCGCGTTCGGCCAGCGATTCCCACTCCAGCAGGTAGTAGAGATCCTGGTTGGAATCGCCGATCGCGACCGTCCAGAAGCCGGCCTGGCGGATGCCGTGCTTCTTCCACAGACCGAGCGTGATGGTGTCGAAGCGGCGCAGCAGGTTCGGCAGCCGGCCGGAGATGCAGTGGTAGATGCGGAGCTCATGGATCATGCGGGTCCCTCCCAGGATGCGGTGCTGACGATGCGAGCCGGAAAGGGACTTGTCGAGCCAGAGCAGCCGAGCGGGGGCAAAAGCATTTGGCCCGCGGCCGGCAGCGCTGATAGGCTTGCCGCCGAAACGGTCCAGTCACGGGAGAAATGCGATGACGGGAGGGTCCGCGCTGTGGCGCGCCATATTGCAGGCCGGCGTCATCCTCGCCACTCTGCCGGCCCCCTCGGGTGATGCCATGGCCGCCGAATATCCCGCTCCGCGCGAAGCGACCTGGATCGCTCGCGACTTCCGCTTCCACACCGGCGAAACCCTGCCGGAGCTGCGGCTCGCCTACACCACGCTCGGCGATCCCTCGGGCGAGCCGGTGCTGGTGCTGCACGGCACGGGCGGCTCGGCTCGCAGCCTGCTGACACCCGCCTTCGCCGGCGAGCTCTTCGGCGCGGGCCAGCCGCTGGATGCGACGCGCTACTTCATCATCCTGCCCGATGCGCTGGGCGCCGGCGGCTCGGCCAAGCCTTCCGACGGGATGCGGGCCGCCTTCCCGCGCTACGACTACGCCGACATGGTCGCCGCGCAGCACCGTCTCG
>JAQGHZ010000130.1 GCA_028291485.1 Rubritepida sp.
CCGCCGGCGCGCGGCTGGCGCTGGACGGGCAGGCGGTCCGCGTCTCGCCGGACGGGCTTTTTGTCTTTGGCTTCGGCCGCGACCACGGCCCGCGCGCCACCCTCTCCGAGAACGGCGCGGCCCGCACCCTCGAGGTCGCGCCCCGCCAATGGGATGTCCAGCACATCAATGGTCTGCCGCCCGGCCAGGTGACGCCCGACGCGGCTACGCTCGAGCGCATCCGTGTCGAACGGGAGAGGCTTTCCGCCGCACGCGGCCTCGATACCCCCCGTACCGACTTCGCCGACGGTCTGGCCTGGCCGGCGCGTGGCCGGATCAGCGGAATCTACGGCAGCCAGCGGATCCTGAATGGCCAGCCCCGCCAGCCGCACTTCGCCCTGGACGTCGCCGGCCCGGTCGGCACGCCGATCCAGGCCGCCTGTTCCGGCCGCGTCACCCTGGCCGCCGAGTTCCACTTCTTCGGCAAGGTGCTGGTGCTCGACCACGGGCACGGGGTGAACACCCTCTACGCCCACCTCTCCGCGATCGAGGTTCGCGAAGGCCAGGAGGTCCGCGCCGGCCAGCGGATCGCCGCCATGGGCGCCACCGGCCGCGTCACCGGGCCGCACCTGCATTTCGGCCTGAGCTGGTATCGCCTCTGGCTCGATCCGCAGCCGCTCCTGCCCGTCTGACAAACGGCCTGACAAAGCCGGCGACCGTGCATTCTGTCGCAGCTTTCAGCTTTGAGTTCACCGATCCTTACCCATTTTCGTGCTAAGTCTCTCCCCGAGGCTGAGCGCGGGCTCAGTTTTACATGAACAGAATTTCATCTACCGTCGCTACCGATGTCGTTCAGCTTCGGTTAATGTAAAATCTCCATCGCGGGGCCTCATGGCGTCGAATTCGGCTGGCCTCTCCCTTCGCGTAGGTGGTTCGGGACATTCATGAACGTGATTCATCAGGAACCGCCCAAGCTCGACCAGCGCGCCGAGCCTCAGGCGTCGGCGCCGTCCTCCGAGCTGACGGCCGCGCTGCGCTCCAGGCGCAGGTTTCTGCCCTGGCTCGGCCTCGTGCTGGTGCTGGGCGGCGGCGCCTACTACTACCTGAACAATGTCGAGAAGCCCGGCGCCGCCAGCTCGTCGACGGCGACTGCGCTGCCTCAGGGCGAGTTCCGCCTGAACGAGAACGAGATGCGCGCCCTGCGCATCGAGCCCGTCACCAGCCGCGAGTTCCGCCCCGAGCGCGTCGCCGAGGGCCGCATCGCCTACAACGACGACCGCTCGACCCCGATGCTCTCGCCCTACACCGGCCGGGTGATGCGCGCCTTCGCCCGTGTCGGCGACCGCGTCGAGGCCGGCGCGCCGCTCTACGAGATCGAGACGCCCGACGTCACCGGCGCCGCCAACGACCTGCTCGGCGCGCTCGACAACGTGCAGAAGGCCAGCGTGGCCCTGGCCCAGGCCCGGCGTGAAGACGCCCGGCAGGCCTCGCTCTTCTCCGCCCGCGCCTCCTCGCAGCGCGACGTCGAGCAGGCCCGCGCCGCCTCTGCCTCCGCCGAATCGGACCTGCGCAGCGCCAATGCCCAGGCCGAGGCCAATCGCGACCGCCTGCGCGTCCTCGGCCGCACGCCCGAGCAGATCGCCGAGATCGAGCGCACGCGCCAGGTCAGCGGCGTCATCACGGTCACCGCGCCGATGGCCGGCACGATCACCCAGCGCCGCGCCGGCCCGGGCCAATGGCTGACCGCCGGCCAGGGCGACCCGGTCTTCACCATGGCCGACCTCTCGACCATGTGGCTCATCGCCAATGTCCGCGAGATGGACGTGCCGATGATCCAGGTGGGCCAGCGCGTGGACGTCACCGTCGGCGCGCTGCCGGGGCGGCAGTTCGACGCCAGCATCGTCCGCACCGCC
This sequence comes from Rubritepida sp., assembly GCA_028291485.1. Lineage (GTDB taxonomy): Bacteria > Pseudomonadota > Alphaproteobacteria > Acetobacterales > Acetobacteraceae > Roseococcus. The sequence goes on from JAQGHZ010000130.1 coordinate 1,893, forward strand.
GCCGGCCTCGATCCCACGACGCGCCGCCTCATGGTCATGGCCGAGATCCAGGATCCGAACAACGAACTGCGGCCCGAGATGTTCGCGACCTTCCGCATCGCCGTCGGGCAGGCCTCCCGCGCTCCCGCCGTGCCGGCCAGCGCCGTGATCTTCCGCGGCAGCGAGGCGAATGTCTGGGTGGCGCTCGCCGACCAGCGCTTCGCCATGCGCCGCATCACCCCGGGCATCCGCTCGGGCGACATGATCGAAGCCCGCGCCGGCCTCGCCGACGGCGACCGCGTGGTCACCGGTGGGGCCCTCTTCATCGACCGCGCCTCGCGTATCGACTGAGGGTAGCACTGTATGCGTCAGCTTGTCGCCATCTCGCTCCAGCAGCGGGCGCTGGTCATTCTCCTCTTTATCGTGTTCGTGGCGGTGGGCGCCTACGGCTTCCTCACGCTGAACATCGAGGCCTATCCGGATCCCGTTCCGCCGCAGGTCGTCATCATCACGCAGAATCCCGGCGCCTCGGCCGAGGAGATCGAGCGTTACGTCTCCATTCCGGTCGAGCTCGCCATGGCGGGCCTGCCGAACCTGAACTCCATCCGCTCGACCAGCCTCTTCGGCCTGTCGGACGTGCGGGTGCAGTTCACCTTCGCCTTCACCTACGAGCAGGCGCTGCAACAGGTGCTGAACCGCCTCGCGCAGCTGAACGAGCTGCCGGACGGCGCCAATCCGAGCATCAGCCCGCTCTCGCCCATCGGCGAGATCATGCGCTACCGCGTGGTGGGCCCGCCCGGCTTCTCGTCGGACGACCTCAAGACGCTGCAGGAATGGGTGCTGGAGCGCCGCTTCAAGCGCGTGCCCGGCGTGGTGGACGTGAGCAGCTTCGGCGGCCGCAGCAAGTCCTACAACGTGACGATCGACCTCGGCCGCCTCAGCGCCTACGGGCTGCAGCTGCCGGCCGTGATCAGCGCCGTGCGCGCGGGCAACAACACCGTGGGCGCCGGCACCATCAACATAGGGCCGCAGGCCGCGGTGGTGCAGGGCATCGGCCTGATCCGCAGCGTCGAGGACATCCGCAACATCGTCCTCTCCGCCTCGGCCGACGGCACGCCGGTGCTGCTGTCCGACGTCGCCGCCGTCGAGATCGGCAGCCTGCCGCGCCTCGGCGTCGCGGGGCATGAAGGCGACGACGACGTGGTGCTGGCCACCGTGCTCATGCGCCGTGGCGAGCAGACGCTCCCCACCATCCGCGGCGTGCAGGCCGAGGTGGCGCGCATCAATGCCGGCGGCATCCTGCCGCCTGGCGTGCACGTCGTGCCGCTCTACGATCGCGAGGACCTGGTGAGGGTCGCCACCCACATGGTGGTGCACAACATCATCGTCGGCGTGATCCTGATCCTGGTGATCCAGTGGCTCTTCCTGGGCGACCTGCGCGGCGCCGTCGTGGTCGCGGCCACGATCCCCTTCGCCTTCTTCTTCGCCGTCATGGTGATGCTGGCGCGCGGCGAGAGCGCCAACCTGCTCTCCATCGGCGCGCTCGACTTCGGCCTGCTGGTGGATGCGACCATCATCATGGTCGAGAACATCTACCGCCACCTGGCGCTCGCCCGGCGCAACCCGCACCTCTACGCCAATCCCCAGGCGGCCGGTGGGCTCTCGGGCATCTCGCTGACGGTGCTGCGCGCGGGCAGCGAGGTGGGCAAGCCCATCCTCTTCGCGCTGCTCATCGTCATCGTCGCCTTCATTCCGCTCTTCACCATGGGCGGCATCGAGGGCCGCATCTTCGGCCCCATGGCCAAGACCTACGCCTATGCCATCGGCGGCTCGCTGATCGCGGCCTTCACCGTGGTGCCCGCCCTCTCCGCGGTGCTGCTGCGCGAGGACAGCCAGGAGCGCGACACGCCGCTGGTGCGCGGCCTGCGCTGGGGCCATGGCAAGCTCTACCGTTTCTCCATGGCGGCGCGGGAATTCGCGCTGGTGATCGCGGCCGTGCTCGTCGCCATCTCGCTCGTCGTGCTCTCGCATCTCGGCGCCGAGTTCCTCCCGACGCTGGAGGAGGGCAACCTCTGGGTGCGTGCCACCATGCCGGGCACCATCTCGCTGGAAGAGGGTCAGTCCACGGTGTCGGGCATCCGCGCGACGCTCATGGAGTTCCCCGAGGCGATCACCGTCACCTCGCAGCAGGGCCGTCCCGACGACGGCACGGATTCCGCCGGCTTCTTCAACGCCGAGTTCTTCGTGCCGCTCCGGCCACCGGATCAGTGGACCACCGCGCGCAACCGCGATGGGCTCGTCGCCGCGATCAATGCCCGGCTGTCGGAGCGCTTCCTCGGCGTGCAGTTCAGCTTCGCCCAGGCGATCAGCGACAACGTGCAGGAGGCCGCCTCGGGCGTGAAGGGCGCCAATGCCATCAAGGTCTACGGCCCCGACCTCGACCTGCTGACCACCCATGCGGAGCGGATCCGCGGCCTGCTCACCCGGGTCCGCGGGCTGACGGATATCGCCATCTTTCCCACGCTCGGCCAGCCGACCGTCTCGGTCACCATCGACCGGGCGCGCGCCGCGCGCTTCGGGCTGCAGGTGGACGACATCAACCAGGTGGTTCAGGCGGCGATCGGCGGACGCGAGGCCGGGCGGCTCTACGAGCCCGGCGGCGACCGCAACTTCCCCATCACCGTCCGCGTGGCGTCGCAATACCGCGACAACATCGAGGCGATCCGGCGCATCCCGGTCGGCGGGCCGCGGGGGGCGGTGCTGGCCGACGTGGCGGATATCCGACTTTCTTCCGGCACGGCCTATGTCTATCGCGAGGAAAGCACGCGCTACGTGCCCATCCGCTTCTCCGTCCGTGGCCGCGACCCGGCCAGCGCCGTGCTCGAGGCCCAGGCGCTGATCGCCCGCGAGGTACATCTGGAGCCCGGCTACCGGCTGGACTGGCTGGGCGAGTTCCGCAATCTCCAGGAGGCGGTGGCGCGACTGCTGAACATCGTGCCCGTGGCGCTCCTCATCATCATGGTCCTGCTTTATGTACAGTTCGGTAATGTACGGGAGATGTTGCTGGTGATGGCGATGGTTCCCCTGTCACTTGTCGGCGGCATCATGGCGCTGGGCGTCGCGGGGCTGAACTTCTCCGTTCCGGCGGCGATCGGCTTTCTGGCGCTTTTCGGCATCACGGTGATGGAGGGGATCATCCTGCTCTCGCACTTCAACCACCTGCGGCACGAGGGCATGGCCTGGAAGCCGGCGCTGGACCAGTCCGGCCAGGACCGTCTGCGCCCTGTCTTCATGACCTGCTTCGCGAGCTTCTTCGGACTGCTGCCGATGGCCCTGGCGACCGGCATCGGCGCCGACGTGACCAAGCCGCTGGCGATCGTGGTGGTGGGTGGCATCGGGCTGGTGCCGATATTCATCCTGGTGGTCTTCCCGGCGCTGATCGACCGGCTGGGCCGCCCGCGCGACCTGGTGCGGCAGGAGGCGGCGCTGGCCGCACGCCGCGAGCGCGCGGGGCTGCCGGCATGAGGCATCTGGTTGGGAGGCTTCTGGTTGTTCTGGCGGCGATCCTTGCCGCCACGCCCGCGCTGGCCCAGGCGCCCACCCCCGTGACCCCCGCGCCCGCCCGCCAGCCACGCGCGGCGGGACCCGGCATGCAGGCCCTGCCGCTACCCGGTCAGGCCCGCGTGCTCACCCTCGGCGAGGCCGAGCAGCTGCTGATCGACCGCAACCTGACCGTCATCGCGGCCCAGCGCGGCATCGACGTGGCCCGCGCGCAGCGCCTCGTCGCCTCTTCGCGGCCGCCCATGCAGGCCAGCATCGGCAACACGATCGGCGAGTTCAACGAAACGCAGCGCAACGGCCTGCAGGGCGCCCGCTTCTTCGGGCCGAACAACAACATCAATGTCGGCCTGATGATGCTCGTCGAGCTCGGCGGCAAGCGCGAGCTGCGCACGCGCTTCGCCAACGAGAACATCGCCGTCGCCGAGGCGCAGGTGCTCGACGCGCTGCGCAACCAGATCTTCGCGCTGCGCCAGAACTTCATCGCGGCGCTGGCCGCCCGCGCCAATCTCGAGGTCGCGCTGGCCAATCGCGGCAGCCTCGACCGCACCGAGGCGCTGCTTCGCCGCCAGCTCCAGGACGGCGCCCTGCCCGAGGGCGACCTGCTCCGCTTCCAGGCCAGCCGCGTGCCCTTCGAGGCCGACGTCACCACTGCCGCCCAGGCCTATGCCGCCGCCGTGGCGCAGGTGGCCGTCTCCCTCGCGCTCGACGCCGCCGCCTCGGTGACGCCGCCCCCGCCGAGCCGCGATCCCCTGCGCGTGGCGCTGCCCTCCCTGGCCATCGACGTGCGCGGCCGCTTCGACACGGTGCCCGACATCGGCGTCGCGCGCGGCACGCTGGGCGATGCCGTGCAGAGCCGTCCGGACGTGGTCGTGGCCGCGCGCCAGGCCTCGGCCGCCGGCGCCAATACCAGCCTCGCCGAGGCGCAGCGCTGGCGCGACGTGACGGTGAACGGCGGCTGGGGGCGCACCCAGCTCTCGCAGGACCTGCCGAACTCCCCGCAGCCGCTGATCGCCAATAACCAGTTCACGCTGAACCTCTCGGTGCCGCTCTTCACCCGCCAGATCACGCGCGGCAATATCGGCGCGGCCCAGGGCCAGCAGGCGGCTAACGAGGCCCTGGCGCAGAACGCGCTCCTCCAGGCCCGCGCCGACTTCGCCACCGCCTGGTCGGCCTACGAGCAGGCGCGCCAGCTGTTGCGCCTCTACACCGGCGGCGCGCTGAACCGGGCCGAGCAGGCCTATCGCAGCTCCGAGCAGGCCTACCTCGCCGGCGGCCGCAACCTGCTCGACGTGCTGGACGCGCTGCGGACGCTGAACGCCACGCGCGTGGCGGCGAACAATGCGCGGGCGCAGTACCTCACGGCGCTGGCGCAGCTGGAGTTCGCGACGGGCGTGGGCGGACTGGCTCCCAGGCTGTAAAGGCCAGGGGCTCGGCCCCTGGACCCCGGCAGGAACCTCAGGTTCCTGCATCTGGCGCTGCTGTGGATCCTCAGCTCCTGAACGCGTCGGGCCGGCGCCAGAAGAGCATCGCCGCAAGTGGCAGCAGCCAGACCACTCGTGCCTGATACCGGTGGTGCGGCATGGACAGCGCGCCCGTCGCCAGCGCGTTTCCCGTCAGGCCGACCAGCAGGCACAGCAGCAGTCCCAGCGAACGCAGGTCGTGCGCCCGATGCGCCCGCCGCCAGGCGAGCAGCACGAAGGGCGTGGCCAGGATCAGCACGGCCGAAAAGAGCGGTTTGAACATCCGCCCGATCGCTTTCAGCCCGTCCTGCATCTGCAGCGAATCGTCGAAACGGGCGAGCTCGGCTGCCGGAAATCCTTTCGCGATCTCCCGCCGCACGCCCGTCCCCACATCGTGCCGCGAGAGCGTGTCGCCGATCTGGTTCCGCCGGAGCTGGGCGATGAAGTTGGCGAGGCCGCCGCGGATCACGGCCAGCGGCTCGCGCCGCAGCGTCTCGGCGATGATCGCGCTCGCCTCCGGCGCCAGGACCATGCCGCCCAGGAAGATCGGCGTGCCATCCGGGCGGCGGTTCAGCGGGCTGTCCGGCACCCACATGAAAATGTCGGAATTGCTCGGCAGGCGATCGGCGAAGGCGCAGAGGTACCAGCCAACCTCAGGGCAGCGGGCCTCGATCGTGCGCGCCGCTGGCCCGTCGGCGATCAGCCGCGCGAGGAGGAAGGTGCTGCCATAGGGCGAAAGCGCGAGACGTCCGTGCCCCACCCAGTTGGTGCCGAGCAGCAGCAGCACCGCGCCGGCGAGCGGCGCGGCCACACGCAGCACCGTGCTCCATCCTGCACGCAGGATCGCGGCCAGCACGACATCCGCAAACATCACGGGCAGGTTCGACAGATGCGACGCGGTGGCGACGCTACCCAGCACGATCAGCCAGCCGCGTTCGGCGCGGTTCAGCCGATCCCATCCCCAGCCCAGCAGCGCCGCGCAGAGGACGGCCACGGGCGTCAGGATGTCGGGCATCACGGTCGCTGCGAACCAGGGCGCCGCGGTGAAGACGGCCAGGGCCGCACAGATCGCCACGTGCGATCCCGGCGCCGCGCGTCCCAGCACCCGCGCCAGCAGCCAGACCAGGTGCGACACGATCAGCCCCTGCGCGGCGACCGTTCCCCAAAGCGTGACGTGCTGGTGGAACACCCAGGCGAAGGGCCCGTAGATCCAGGGCTTGTCCCAGATCATCAGCGGTTCGACCGTCTGCGCCAGAAAAGCGGCGCTGTCGCTGAACAGGATCGGATAGCGGTTCAGGAAAGCCGGCCAGATCAGCAGCAGCCCGCCCGCGAGGATCGCGGGCCCGGCCCTCACCACCGATCGGCCGCGGCGTCGTCCCCGGACTTGGCTTCGACCCAGCGCGCGCCGCCGGCCAGAAGCTCCTCGCGCTTCCAGAAGGGGGCCTTGGTCTTCAGCCAGTCGATCAGGAAGGCGCAAGACTCCAGGGCCGCCGCGCGGTGCGAGCTCGCCGTCAGCACCAGCACGATGGGCGCGCCCGGCTCCAGCCGGCCGACGCGGTGGATCACGGTGCAGCCCGTCAGCGGCCAGCGCGCCTCCGCCTCGGCGACGATCTTGCCGATGGCCCGCTCCGTCATCGCGGGATAGTGCTCCAGCACCATGGCGCCGAGCCCGTCATCCGCACGGCAGAGGCCCACGAAGCTCGCGATGGCGCCCACATCCGTGCGGCCGGCGCTCAGCGCCGCGCTCTCCGCCGCGAGGTCGAAGGGCGCCTCCTGCACGGCGATGCGCGCCATGCTCAGCCTCCGGTCACGGGCGGGAAGAAAGCGACCTCGTCACGGTCCGCGACCGCATCCTCGGCCGTGGCGAAATCCTGGTTCACGGCCGCGCGGATCGCCGTCGGATTGGCGAAGGCCTCGGCATGGCGTGGGCTCAGCGAGCCCAGATGCCGCATCAGCGCGCCGACGTTGCGGACGCCCTCGGGCAGCGCAATCTCCTCCCCGGCGGCCCCGACCTTCTCCCGAACCCAGGCGAAATACAGGACCTGCATGGGATCAGCGCGGCGTCGGAACCTGCTGGACGTTGCCGCCCGGGCCGATGATGGTGGTCGTGGGGCCATCCTGGATGGCGAGGCCGGAACCCTGCGGCGAGATCGTCGTCTGCACGCGGTTGGTCCCGCCCGTGGTGTTGACGGGGCCCGACGGCGTGAAGATGACCTGGCCGTCGGCGCGCGGCGTGTCGGTGCGGTTCGCGCTCGGCGGCGGGGCCGGCGGCGGATCGAAGGCCGGCATGGGCGGGACGCCCGTCACGACCGGATCGGGCGGCAGCCCCGAGCTGCCCCGGCGGCGCGGAGGTTGCGGGACCTCCTCACCGGGGCGGAAGCCGCGCAGCGCCTCATCGGGATTGGCCAGCGTGGCGCGAGGGCCTTCCTCCCGCGGCCAGACGTCGCCGGCCTCGGTGGTGAGCGGCGCCAGCGCCTCGGGCGTGCCGCGGTTGCGGATGCGCTGCACGGTCAGGCTGTCGGTCGGCATGGTGGGACGCATGCCGCCCCAGTTCGGCCCGTAGCGGTCGGACACACCCGACATCCACCCCGTGGTGGAGCCGAAGCCGGACTCGAAGGCCGAGCAGCCGGACAGTGCTGTCCCGAGGCCGAGCAGCAGCAGCAGCTTTGGCCCCGACGTCTTCAACCGCATACCCAAACTCCCGAAACCTAAGCGCGACCCAACATGCGCCGCGCGGCCAACCTTCTCAAGGCCGCTTTGTCGACTCCAGCGGAGGCGCGTCGCGACTGACATGATGTAGGCCTGCCACCCAATAATCCCAGCCCGTGACCATCGTCAGACCGGCCGCAGTCCACAGCATGATCTCGCCGATCAGCGAGACCGGCAGGAAGTCCAGACCCACCATCCGCGCGCCGCTGTCGCCCGCCAGCAGGGCGCCGAGTGCGCCCATCTGGAAGCCGGTCTTCCACTTGGCGAGTGCCGTGACGGGCAGCCCGACGTTGAGTCCTGCCAGATACTCGCGCAGACCCGAGACCAGGATCTCGCGCAGCAGGATGACAATCGCCGGCAGCAGCGCCCAGTTGGGCAGCCGCTCGAAGCCGGCAAGCAGCATGAGGGCCGCGCCCACCAGCAGCTTGTCGGCGATCGGGTCCAGCATACGCCCGAAGTCGGAGACGATCTTGCGGTTTCGCGCGATCTTGCCGTCGAAATAATCGGTGATGGCCGCCGCCGAGAACAGCATGCTGGCCGCGAAGTCGAACCACGGCTGGTGCACCGCCACGAGCAGCACCAGCAGCGGGATCGCGAAGATCCGCGAGAGCGTGAGAAGGTTGGGTAGATCTGTTGGCACGGCCCCTATGTAGCTTGCCCTGAGCCAGGGTGGAAATGCTGGTGAATCCGGCGGGCCAGCGCGGCGCCGATGCCGGGGCATTGGGCCAGGTCCTGCTCGCCGGCATTGCGCACGCCGCGGGCCGATCCGAAGTGATTCAGCAGCTCTCGCTTCATCTTTGGGCCCACGCCGGGGACGTCATCCAGCTCCGAGCGCGTCAGCGCCTTGGCGCGGCCCGCGCGGTGGGTGTTGATGGCGAAGCGGTGCGCCTCGTCGCGCAGGCGCTGCAGGTAATAGAGGACCGGGTCGCGCGGCGGGAGCTGAAAGGCCTCGCGGCCGACCATGTGGAACCATTCCCGGCCGGCGTCGCGGTCCACGCCCTTGGCGATGGCGACCAGCGGGATGTCGTCGAGGCCGAGGCCGGCCATGACCTCGCGCGCGGCGGTGAGCTGGCCCTGGCCGCCGTCGATCACCACGAGATCCGGCCAGCCGGGCTCGGCGCGGGCGGGATCCTCCTTCAGCGCGCGGCCGAATCGGCGATCGAGCACCTCGCGCATCATGGCGAAGTCATCGCCCGGCGTGAGCGCGGACTTGATGCTGAACTTGCGGTAGGCGCCCTTGTTGAAGCCCTGCGGCCCGCCGACGATCAGCGCGCCATAGGCGTTGGTGCCCATGATGTGGCTGTTGTCATAGACCTCGATGCGTTCAGGGCGCTCCGGCAGGTCGAAGAGCTTCTGCACCCCGTCGAGCAGTTGGCCCTGGGCGGTGGATTCCGCGAGCCGCCGCTCCAGCGCCTCGCGGGCGTTGGTCTCGGCATGGGCGACCACGTCGCGCTTGTCGCCGCGCTGCGGCCGGTGGAGCTCCACCTTGCGGCCGGCCTTCACGGCCAGCGCCTCGGCGATCAGCGGCGCTTCCTCGGCGTCGTGGCTGAGCAGGACCAGGGGCGGGGGCGGCAGGTCGTCGTAGAGCTGGGCGAGGAAGCTGCCCATCACTTCCTCCGGCGTGATCTCGGCGCGGGCATGGGTGAGGAAGTACGGCCGGTTGCCGTTGTTCCGCCCGCCGCGGAAGAAGAAGACCTGCACGCAGGACTGGCCGGCCGCCATGTGCAGCGCCACCACATCGGCGTCGCCCACCCCATCCATGTTGATCCGGCTGTTGCCCTGGATCTGGGTGAGCCCGCGGATGCGGTCGCGCAGGGAGGCGGCGCGCTCGAACTCCAGCCGCTCGGCCGCCTGCTCCATCTCGGCCGCCAGCCGCTTCTGGATGGTCGGCACCTCGCCGGCGAGGAACTGCTTCGCCTCGGCGACCAGCGCGCCGTATTCGTCCTTCGAGACGCGCTCCACGCAGGGGGCCGAGCAGCGCTTGATCTGGAAGAGCAGGCAGGGCCGGTGGCGCGTCTCGAAGACGGTGTCGCGGCAGGTGCGCAGCAGGAAGACGCGCTGCAGGGCCGTGATGGTCTGGTTCACCGCCCAGACGCTGGCGAAGGGGCCGTAATAGGCCGCACCCTTGCGGCGCTCCCCGCGATGCTTGGCGATCTGCGGAAAGGCGTGGTCGTCGCTGACCAGCAGCCACGGGTACGACTTGTCGTCGCGCAGGACGATGTTGTAGCGCGGCCGCAGCTTCTTGATGAGGTTGGCTTCGAGCAGCAGCGCTTCGACCTCGGAGGAGGTCGTGATCACCTCGATCCGCCGGGTCTCGTGCACCATCCGGCGCAGGCGCTCGGGCAGGCGGGAGGTCTGGGTGTAGGTGGTGACGCGCTTCCGCAGCGCGCGCGCCTTGCCGACGTAAAGGGCGTCGCCCTTGCCGTCGAGCATCCGGTAGACGCCGGGCGACAGCGGCAGGGAGGGCAGCGCCGCCTCCAGCACGGCGAGGCCGCTGACGGTCGATTCCACCAGCTGAACGGCGTGCTCCGCTGCCCGCTCTTCCGGGGGTTCCATGGGGTCCGGCGTATCGGAAGGGGTGTGTTCGCTCAAGGCTGCCAACTATCCCCGGACCCTGTGGATAACCCTGTGGGCGACATGGTGTGGAAGGTGATCCAAGTGGCCTTTGACCTGGAGTTGAATCGGAGTGATTAAATTCGAGGCACTTATCTAAGTGTTTGATTTTTAAGGTTTATATTTTCCGATGCCTGGAGCGCATGGCGGCATCGTGAAGAAAATGTTGACGAATCAAGGCGTCCAGAGGTTCCGGCACGCGCGGTGGATGATTCCTGTCATCCGAAAAATCCTGCTTGACTCACGCCCTGACCCCGGTTGCGCCAGGGTAAAATCATTCCGGGGAACGGGAGGTAGCGACAGGAGTAGTTTACTCCCGGCTCCGCTCGATCGTCACCCCCACAGTTTCGGTGTCCGCGAAGGCGTCGGGTTTCTCGATCGAGACCCGCGCCGTCCGCACCCGCGGATCTTCCAGGGCGGCGGCCGCGATGGTCTCGGCCAGCGTCTCCACCAGCAGGACATGGCCGCGGGCGACGGCCTCGCGGGCGGCGTGCACGACCCGCTCGTAGTTCACGACTCGGGCCAGATCGTCCGGCCCGATGCCGACGGCCGCGCTCTCGTCCACCACGGCGAGGTCGATATGCACGCGGATGCGCTGCGGCCCGACCTTCTCATGTGCATAGACGCCGAGCCGGGCCTGCAGCTCGAGGCCGCGGACGAAGACCTGGCGCAGCTTGAGGGTGCCGTTCTGGGCCAAAGGAGGGGGTAGAGGGGCAGGCGGAGTCGCGCCGGGCATGGTTCAGGTTCCGAGGCGCCGAAGCGCATGTTGCGGTGCAGCATAATCCGCGGCCGTCATTCCGCTATCCCCCCGGCGCCGCCGCCCAATCCTCCAGTGGGTGCCCATTGCAGGTGCTGGCCGCCGTCGAGCGTCAGGATCTGGCCGGTGACGGAGGGCAGCGCCACCAGCGCCACCACGGCCGCGCCGATCTCCAGCGGCGTGGTGCCGCGCTTCAGCGGCACCGAGGCGCATTGCCGCTCGAACTGGGTCATCGTCTGGCGCGGGCTGGGCAGGGTCGGGCCGGGGCCGATGCCATTCACCCGGATGCGGGGGGCGAGGGCCAGCGCCATCTGCTGGGTCAGCGCCCAGAGCCCCGCCTTGGAGACGGTGTAGGTCACGAAATGCGGCGTCAGCGAGAGCACCCGCTGGTCCAGCATGTTCACCACCACGCCCTCGGCGCCTTCCGGCAGGGCGCGGGCGAAGCCCTGCATCAGGACGAAGGGCGCGCGGAGGTTGGGCTCCATATGCGCGTCCCAGCCCTCGCGGGTGGCGTCGTCCCATTCGTCGCGCTCGAAGGCGCTGGCGTTGTTGACCAGCACGCCGACGGGGCCCAGCGCCTCGCGCACGCGGGGCAGCAGGGCGGCGACCTCGGCCTCCTGCATCAGATCGGCCTGGAAGGCGGCGCAGCGGCGGCCGAGGCGCGTGATCTCGGCGGCCAGGGCGGCGGCCTCCTCCTCCGAGCTGTTGTAGTGGATGGCGAGGTCGAAGCCCGCCTCGGCCAGGGCCAGCGCGATGGCACGGCCGAGCCGCTTCGCGCCCCCGGTGACGAGGGCGAGGCGGGGAATCTCTTCGCGGATGGGAAGG